>JAQBPC010000301.1 GCA_028287725.1 Chloroflexota bacterium
TCCGCCAGCGAATCTTGTTACACGTCGACACGCCGCGTATCGATATTCAAACAGAGATCGAATGGCACCAGCGGCAAGTATTGCTAAAGGCCGCCTTCCCTTTGGCCGTCCATGCCTCGCAAGCAACGTATGAATGTGCGTTTGGCTATGTGCAGCGCCCCACACACCGCAACACGAGCTGGGACGCCGCGCGCTTCGAAGTGGCCGGGCACCGGTGGGCCGACCTCTCTGAAACCGGCTACGGCGTGAGCCTGCTGAACGACGGAAAGTACGGGCACGACTGTCTGGGCAATGTGCTCAGACTGACGCTGCTGAAGTCCGCCATCGAGCCGGATCCGCTTGCCGATGAGGGATCGCATAGCTTTTCCTATGCCATATACCCGCATGGACCGGATTGGTCGATCGAGGACACCGTGCGCGCCGCGGCAGCGTTCAACATGCCGGTGCACACCCGCCTCGTCAGCAAGAATGAGGGACTGCTACCCGCCGGCGCGTCGTTGGTAACGAGCGACAGTTTGCATGCCGTTGTGGATACGGTAAAGCCGGCAGAAGATGGGAACGGGCTCATCGTGCGGGTCTACGACTGCGCCAACCGGCGCGGCCTGGTGACGTTGACCTTTGCCCACCCGATCGCGAGTGCCGTGCCGGTAACGATCCTGGAAGAACCGGATCCCAACGCAGCCTTGACGACGGGCCAGGACACACTGAAGTTCGAACTCTTGCCGTTCCAGGTACGGTCATTCCGTATTGTCCTCAACAACGTGTAACGATTATGTCACACATATGGGTTACCATCTATCCACACAGAACAACCGGGCGGGATAGTTCTGCGTATTACCTGCTGGGACCCGAGTCGTGATGCGCTAGTTCAGGAGCAACGGGACCATGTCGGACAATTATCCATCCTCCACGCCGGCCACCAGGATTCTGCTTGCCCAGTGGCAGCGCGTCCTAAGCCGGAGTGAAGCAGATGGGGACCTCGCCGGCACGGCCGAGGCACACGAGAAGATAGGCGCCATCCTTCGCCAGCAAAACAGCCTGACCGAAGCCTTGGACTCCTACCAACGTGCCATTGTCCTGCGCGATCGGTTGGGCGATTTCAGCATCGCCGCAGCCATCCTCTATGAGATGAGCGAAATTCATGGCCTGCTGGGCCAATTGCAACAGGCGCTGAATCTTGTGCAGCGCTCGATTAGTGTCCGCGAGCGGCTTGGTGACGTCAGCACCACGGTAGTCCCGCTCTACTTTGCCGGCCAGATCCTTGCCGCGCTCAGACGATATGCCGACGCCTTGGTTTACTTCAACCGTGCCCTGGCATTGCGCGAGAAGCAGAATAACCAACTCGAAATCGCTGCCTGCCTGATGCAAATTGGCACAGCCGAGTCGGCGCTTGGCAATCTCGCTGATGCACAGCGGGTCTACCTGCGTGCTTTGGCGCTCCACGAGAAGCACGGCACGCAACTTCTGGTGGCAGATTCCCTGAACGCGTTTGGCGCTCTGCTGGTCAAGCAAGGACGGGAGGTAAGTGGGCTTGAGCAGCTGCAGCGCGCGCTTAGCCTTCGAGAGGCCGCGGGCGTGCCAGGCGCGGTTGGTGAGACGCTCAGTGCAATGGCTGAAGTCTATCAGCGTCAGGGAAACCATGCATTGGCCCTGGTGACCCTCGAGCGCGCGCTGGCCCTACAAGAGACCGCATCCAACCAGGCCGATCTTGCCGTCACGCTCATGCGCATGGGAGCAAGCTACGCTCACCAGGGTCGTCTCGCGCAGGCCGTTGCGGCCCAGGCCAGAGCTCTCGCCATCAGCGAACAGCTCGGCGACTCCGCCGCCATAAGCGCCACGCTCACGGAGCTCGGGGCCACGTATGAAGGGCAAAACCGGCTGGTCGATGCGCTCGAACATTATCAGCGCGCCCTCGGTATCCGTGAGGAAGCAGGCGACAAGCTGGGCATTGCCGAGTCGCTCAGTAATTGCGCCAACATACTGGATGTACAAGGCGAGGCAGAGCAAGCGCAGGAGATGTTTCAGCGATCGCTGGCGCTGAGCGAGGAAGTTGGCGCGCCGGCGGCAGTCGCCCGCTCCTGTTTCGCAATTGCCCGTTCCTTGTGGCGACATCGCGAGCGCGAGAAGGCGGTTGAGCTGCTAGAGCGCGGTCTTGCGCTGTATCGCGAGGCAGGGATGCGCCACGAGACTCTACGGGAGCTGGATCGCCTCGCTACCAGCTACCAGGAGCTGGGCAAGCCTGACAAAGCGAAAGCGTACCGGAACGAGGCGAACGCGCTCCGCGCGCAGGCGTAAGCTCGGATCGAGAGCGAGGCGCTTCCGGGTAATCCCAATGGGCAAGGCGGGCGAGAGTGTTGAGCCGGCGTATGTGACGAGGGTGACGCCTATCCCGCTGCCGCCGCTATCTCGGCCCGCGAAGCACCGGTCATCAGCGCCACAACGTCCTCCATTGTCTGTTCCCCGGGTTTTGCGATCCCCGCGCGCTTCCCCAATCGCATCACCAGAATGCGATCAGCCACCTGGAAAACGTGCGGCAGATTGTGGCTGATCAGCACCACCGGCACACCCCGCGCTTTCACTGCCTTGATCAGCTCGAGCACCATGCCCGACTCCTTGACACCCAGCGCGGCAGTCGGCTCGTCCATAATTACCACGCGTTTGCCCCAGGAGACCGCGCGCGCCACGGCGACGCCTTGTCGCTGCCCGCCTGACAGGGTCTCAACCGGCTGGCGCATCGAGCGAAGGCCAATCTTCAGCGATGACATGTGGTCGGCCGCCTCTCTGCGCATCCGCACCTTGTCCAGCGCGCGAAGCAGGCTTCCAACAAGGCCGGCCCGCCGCTCCTCCCGTCCGAGGAACAGGTTGCTGGCAATATCGAGGGCGGCCGCCAATGCGAGATCCTGATAGACCGTTTCAATGCCGTGGCGCCGCGCATCCATCGGATTCTTGAAGCTGACGTGCTGGCCATCCATCAGCAGCTCGCCTTCATCTGGTTGATACGCGCCGGAAAGGATCTTGATCAGAGTCGACTTCCCAGCACCGTTATCTCCCACGACAGCGAGAATCTCATTCGGGTACAGCTCGAAGTCGACGTTCTCCAATGCCGATACTGAGCCGAAGTGCTTCGAAACATTGCGCGCTTGTAAAATCGGTACGTTGTTGGCTTTTGCCGGACTGTCAGGCATCGTTCCCCCGGAGCTGCGTTCATTTGTTTCCATCAGCGCAGCCGCCGCCGCGTGGCCTGGTCGACCGCGACCGCCACGATTACCAGAATGCCGGTAACAAACGTTTGCCAGAGTGCGTCGACGCCGATGAGTGTCAGGCCATTTCGAATGATGCCAACAATGACGGCTCCAATCAAGGTGCCAATCACTGTACCACGGCCGCCAAAGAGGCTGGTGCCGCCGATCACCACGGCAGTGATGCTATCGAGGTTGTCGGTCTGGCCGGCAAGCGGATCACCTACAGTCGTCCTGCCCAGCACCAGTAGCGCCGCGATCCCGTAAATGAAACCGGCTACCAGGTAGACGGAGAGTAAGACACGCGTGGTGTTGATGCCGGTTAGCCGCGCTGCCTCGACGTTGTTGCCCACCGCGTAGACATGCCTCCCCCATGCTGTCTGTCTCAGCGCGTACCAGACTACCGCCACCACGGCAAGCATGACCAGTGGCCCGACCTGCACCACCTTGCTGGCAAGCGGAAAGTTGGTGCCGAGAAACAACAAGCCATTCGGGAGGTTGGTAATAGTGGTGCTTCACGTAAAGAGCAACGTAGCGGATGAGGCGATGTTCAGCATGCCAAGGGTCACGATGAAGGGAGGCAAGCGTAAAAATGCAACGAGACTGCCGTTTACCAACCCCAGACCGGTCGCCAACGCAAGCCCCGCCGCTATGGCGATTGGTACCGGAATGCCGAGCGCACCGCCCTGACCGGCATTGCCGGTCGCCAGCTTGGCCATAACGACCGATGCCAGCACCATGATCGCGCCATTACTCAGGTCGATTCCCGCCGCGATAATGATGAGCGTCTGACCCATGGCGAGCGTGCCGACCTCCATGACCTGGAGCAAGATATTCGAAAAGTTGTCGTACGTGAAAAAGACCGGCGACTTGATCGAGAAGAATATGACCAGCAGAACAAGACCGGTCAATGGGCCGAGAGTTGGCACACCGCGATAGGCCTCGATTATCGGCGCCAACCGATGACGGATACGAGCCATAGGGGAAGTTGGGGGGGAAAGTGGCATGCTCATGACCACGGCTGCCCTACGCTACGCATCCAATCCATCCTTCCTGTCAGTCAGATAGAACTTGGTATAGGTCGGACCGTGGGCGGGCACGGACTCAGGAGACCTGCCCGCCCACGGAACTCGCGCTGGGCTCAGCTACCGCGGTACGTCAACAGAGATCAGCACGAGCGCTTGAATTCATTAACCCCAGCAGTTAGCCAAACCAAAGGAAACCGGGCTGGAAGGTACGAACGGCTCGGTCTTGGTCGTCACCAACACTTCACCGGTGTCGATCAAGGCCGGGATCTTCTGTCCCTTCGCGGCAGCAGCGGCATACTGGACACCGAGCATGGCCATCTTTGCCGGGAACTGCATCACGTCCGTGCTGATGAGCCCATCACGCACGGCGCGGATGCCGCGGCAGCCACCGTCCATGGAAACTATCTTTATCTTGTTCTGCAAACCCTTGGCACGGATTGCCGTCGAGGCGCCGAGTGCGGCAGGCTCATTGATCGTCCAGACCAGATTGACATTCGGATGCGCGGTCAGCACATTCTCCATCGCCGTCTGGCCCTTGCCCTGATCGCCGTTGGTGATCTGATCGGAAACGACATAGAGGCTGCGCGTGTTCAGGCCAAAGCCGTTGAGGAAGCCGTTCATGCGGTCCGTGTTCACGGAGCTACCGGGCGTGCCCTCGAGCAGGGCTATCACCGGCGTCACTCCTGCCATCGCCTTGCGGGCCCAGAGGCCGTTCAGCAGTCCCGCCTCATAGTTATCGGTGGCGAAGAACGCCGTGACTGCCGAAGGCGGGTCGGTCGCGGTATCGAGCGCGATAACCGTGATACCCTTCGCCGTGGCTCGGCGTACGGCCGGAACGATGCCGGCGGAGATGCTTGGAATCAGCACGATCGCCTTGGCGCCGCGCGTGATTAGATCGTCGATCTGTGATGTCTGCGTGGCCGTATCGCCATCATACTTACCGGCCTCATAGATCAGGGTCACGCCCATCTTCTTGGCCTCAGCCTGCGCAACGGGCTGCATCGCCACGAAATACGGGTTTGTCAAGGTTTTTACCAGGTATCCGACGACGATCGGCGCGTGGGCGGAATGCCGTGCCTCTTGGGCGCGAACGGTACCGGAGAGCGGCAATAGCGACACCAGGACACAGGCGAGAACTACTTGGGCAAGAAAGCGCTTAGGTCCACCCCGAGAACGCATTGCAATAACCTTTCTCCGAAAGAGAGGTTGAGACGATTCCGTTCAGGGACTACGGATTGCAGGCGATGGTGCGACCACACATTGAGCGCACGGCAGACACGCAAAAGGCTACCCCTACCAATGCAGGTCGTAGGTGGCCTGTAGTTCACCCCCTTTCCCACGATGGCGCGCCGTTCGGGCGCCGGAAAGGCCGAGCGGTATTTAATTGCTTGACACACGCAATTAATAGACCGATGTGAATGCCACCGTAACATGCGTATGGCATATCGTCAACCTGAGCCGCGCCGCCAACTGCTTATACTGAACATGGCCAATCGAAAACATTGACTTATACAGCTATCAGGGGGCTCATTCGCCATGGCGCAGCTCGGCAACGGTTCGCATCGCTCGCTCGCCGGTATGAACGGTGTCACCGTCCGCGAGAGTAACCGCTCCGCCGTCTTCGAGGCGATTCGACACTACGCGCCCATCTCGCGTAAGGCGCTCGCCGCGCACAGCGGGCTCAACCCCGCCACGGTTACCCACATAGTCGACGACTTGCTTGGCGCCGGGCTGGTACTCGAGGTTGCCGGCGACACGACCGTGGCACACAGCAACGGCGCGACATTGCGCCGGGCGGTCGGTCGCCGCCCAACCGGCCTCTCGATCAACGCCGATGCGTGCTACCTGGTCGGGCTTGATCTCACGCATACCAGCGCGACCGTGGTAATCACCAATCTCGCGGCCGAGCTACTCGTACACAAGCATTTCACGGTTTCCCTCTCGCACAGTGCCGACATGCATGTGAATCGTGTGCTCAAAGAGGTCGAACATGCCATCGCGCACTCCGGGCTGCCGCGCGACCGCATTCGCGGGATTGGCGTCGGCGCCCCCGGCCCATTGAACACGCGGACCGGCACAGTCATGTCGAAAACTTTCGAAAGCTGGGCCAACGTGCCGCTAAAACAGCTGCTCGAAGAGCGCTTCGCGCTACCCGTGACGGTCGACAACGATTCCAACACGGCTGCCCTGGCCGAACAGTGGTTCGGCGCGGGAAGAGAATGCGCAAATTTCGCGTACGTCGTGGTCGGAGCAGGCGTTGGCGCCGGCATGGTCGTCATCGGTCACCTCTTTCAAGGTGGAGGCGACCTGAGTCCAGAGTTTGGGCACACGTCGATATTGGCCGACGGCCCCATGTGCGGCTGTGGCAATCGTGGCTGCCTTGAGATGCTCGCGGCGACCCCACACATGGTCTCACGTGTGGTCGAAGCGATGCGCCTCGGCGGCACGAGCATCCTCTCCGCGCTGTTGCCGCCAAACATCCAGAGTGACGGAAGCTCGCCCGACCCACTTCATGAAGACTTCGATGCGCTCACTCCCGAACGGATCTGGGACGCCGTGGAGAAGGGCGATCCGCTCGCCACAGCCGTGGTGTCCGAGATATGCACGCACCTGGCGACCGGATTGGCGAACCTGGTCGCGCTATTCCATCCCTCGGTTATCTTCATAGGGCACGACATGTCGCGCGCCGGGCCGCGTACCTATGCGCTGCTGCGTATCGCCCTCGCCGAGCGAGGCGTTCCTTCGCAGGTTCAGGTGCTGCCGGCCACGACTGATGATTGGGTGCCTGCGCTTGGAGCCGTGACGCTGGCTTTACGGACCCTATTCGCAGGTACAACATGCTAGTGGCAACGCCACATGCGCTGGAGGAAACGTGGGCAGGCCAGTGTTCGGAGGCATCGAAGGTGGTGGGACAAAGTTCAATTGCATGTTGGGCACCGGCCCGGATGACATCGTAGCGGTCCGGACTTTTCCCACCACCGGTCCAGTTGAAACGCTCGACAACGTAGTGCGCTTCTTCCAGGAGGAAGTAGCGAATAATACGCTGCAGGCAATCGGCGTGGCCTCATTTGGACCGATCGATCTCGACCACGCCTCGCCAACCTACGGCTATATCACCACCACGCCCAAGGCCGGCTGGCAACACACCAACGTGGTGGGCACGCTAGGAAGCCGGCTGGGTGTGCCGGTCGGCTGGGACACCGATGTGAACGGCGCCGCGCTGGGCGAGTTCCGCTGGGGCGCGGCCAAGGATTCCGATCCGGTCGCCTACATCACCGTCGGCAC
>JAQBPC010000360.1 GCA_028287725.1 Chloroflexota bacterium
AAGACGACGCTTTAGACATCGCGGGATTCATAGTCGGCGCTGTAGCCAAGGACTCGCTCATCGACGGAACGGCAATCCGACAGGGTGATACGCTCATCGGGCTTCCGTCCGCTGGGCTGCATACGAACGGATACAGCCTGGCAAGGCTGCTTCTCGCGGACCGCCTGGACGAGCCGTTTCAAGCTTCGAGCAGCCAACCAGGTGAGCTACCGGGCGACGTTCGACAACATGGGGGGCCGGTCACGGGAACGATTCGCGAAGCATTATTATCCGAGCACCGCTGCTATCTTGAACAGGTGTCGCCGCTGCTCGACCAGCGCGCCATTCTGGGCCTAGCGCATATTACCGGTGGCGGCCTGCCGGGTAATGTGCCGCGCATGCTTCCCGAGGGACTTGGCGCGCATTTCGATCGGCAAAGCTGGCAGGTCCCTGCGATTTTCCAGACACTCCAAAGCTATAATATTGCGCCTATTGAGCTGTATCGTACCTTTAATTTGGGTATTGGAATGGTTCTGGCCTGCAGACCGGAAGCGAGCCATTTGGTGCTGGACATGGTTCAGGACGCCCGCATCATAGGTAGCGTGATCGAAGACCGCGGCGGTGCGCGGATAACCGGGTTGTGGTGATGCGAGTTGGAGTTCTTGCTTCCGGCCGAGGCAGCAATTTGCAAGCGCTATTGCGATCATTTCCGATGGGGCATAATACAGTACAACTTGTGTGCGTGATCTCAAATCGACTGAACGCTGAGGCGCTTCAGCATGCGCGGGCCGCCAACGTGCCCGCGTTTGGTCTGCCGCTAGCCGGGTATGCCAGCCGCGGGGACCAGCAGGCGGCGATGGCAAACGTCCTACGTGATGCGGGTGTCGAGCTTGTCGTGCTTGCGGGCTATGACCAGATCCTCACGTCCGAGATCCTTCGCCCCTTCGAGGGGCGAATCGTAAACATCCATCCTTCGTTGCTTCCCGCCTTTGCCGGGACGCTTCATGCGCAGGCAGCGGCGCTGGCTCATGGTGTGAAGGTGAGTGGATGCACGGTACACTTTGTCATCGAGGATATCGATCAGGGACCGATTATCGCCCAGGCCGCGGTTCCCGTTCTTGAAACGGATACCGAAGAAACCCTGGCGCAACGCATCCTTGAGCAAGAACATACATTGTTGCCAAAAGTAGTTGAATGGATCGCCGAAGGCCGCGTTAGGGTCGAGGGACGGCGGGTACGAATCGCGGAAGGAGCGGCGAATGCGAGCATTACTCAGCGTATACGATAAAACCGGCATTGTGGCTTTCGCTAAGGATCTGCAAGAGCTCGGTGTGGAACTTTTCTCAACTGGCGGCACGCTGGAAACACTCAGAGAGAGCGACGTTACCGTCACGTCTGTTGCCGACCTCACGGGCGCGCCCGAGATTCTAGGCGGCCGTGTTAAGACGCTTCATCCGACCATACACGCGGGGATTCTCGCGAACCGGGACGATCCGTCGCATATGTCCACGCTCGAGAAGAATGGGATTAAGCCCATCGACGTGGTGGTCGTCAATCTCTACCCGTTCGTAAAGACGGTGAGCGAGCGACCGGTCGAGCTCTCGGAAGCTATGGAACAAGTTGACATCGGCGGTGTGGCGCTCATCCGAGCCGCCGCCAAGAACCACCCACACGTGCTGGTTGTAACCGATCCGGCCGATTATGAAGTCGTGCTTGGCGAGGTGCGCCGCAGGGCCGCGACTGAACAAGCCAGCGAGACAGACCGTGAGGAGACGCTGGGCCTTCGCCTCGCCGCAAAGGGCTTTTCTTACACCGCGGCGTATGACGCATATGTGGCCGGGTATCTCTACCACCAGCTTGGTGAGAATTTCCCCGACGCCCTCAGCCTACCAATGCGCAAGTTGAAGGACCTGCGTTACGGCGAGAACCCGCACCAGAGCGCCGCATTCTACACAACCGTGCCCACGACGAAGGAATTGAGTCTGCGCACGCTGGCCACGGCAGTGCAATTGCACGGGCGCGAATTGTCATTCAATAACCTGCTCGACATCGACGCGGCATGGACGGCCGCCCGTGATTTCCAGCAGGCTCCGTGCGTGGTAATCGTGAAACACACCAACCCGTGTGGCCTCGCGTGTCATACCGACCTGGTGGAAGCCTATAGGCGCGCACACTCAGGCGACCCGCAAGCGGCATATGGCGGCATTGTCGGCGTCAACCGCACTGTCGATCTCGCGACGGCACAAGCTATCAGCGCGGTGTTCTACGAGGCGATCGTTGCGCCCGACTTCACGCCGGAAGCGCTGGAGCTGCTACGGAAGAAGCGCGACCTGCGGCTCATCGCCATGGGCGAGCGCTCCGCCCCGCGGAAAGGCGAGTTCACCTGGCTGCCCGACAGCAAGCTCGACTTCAAGCGTGTCACCGGTGGCTTCGTGGTACAGGACTACCAGCCCACCGAGGATCCCGATCTCAAGGTGCAAGTTGTCACCAAGCGCCAACCCACACTTGAGGAGCTTACCGACCTACGCTTCGCCTGGCGCGCGGTAAAGCACGTGAAATCGAACGCGATTGTGCTAGCGCACCAGCTGACCATCGTAGGGGTCGGCGCCGGCCAGATGAAGCGTGTGGACAGCGTCGAGCTCGCCGTACGCCATGCGAAGGATCGCGCGAGAAACAGCGTGCTCGCGTCCGACGCATATTTCCCATTCTCGGATGGTGTGCAGCGCGCGATCGAAGCGGGCGTGACCGCGATTATCCAGCCGGGCGGCTCCATACGCGATGAGGAATCGATCAAGGTTGCCGACAACCATGGCATCGCCATGGTGTTTACCAAGGTGCGACACTTCCGTCACTAAGTCTGTAAGGAGAATGCCGCATGGCCTGCCCGCACTTTCACCCAGCCGGGAATGACCCGGTATCGGGTATCACTCAGGGCCTCTGCCAGTGTGACAAGTACAACACCAACCCGCTAAGGCCCATTCCGCCAAATGGCGAGACCTTCTGCCAGGCGCCGGGCGCGAGCGGCGTGAATTGCTGGCTTGATCTTCGTGCTTGTCGCAAGGCGACGATCGCCAAGCGATTCTATGCATATACAACCGGCGATCCGTATGCCGGCACGCCCCCAACAGCGGTAGAGGTAGATAAAGATCGGCTCGGCCGATCCTTCGTTTGCCTCCAGCAGAATGGTAAATGGGTGCACGATGGGGAGCACGACTTTCCCATGCCGTTGGTTAAGGGATAGTCCGCTATACCTGAGTCGGGCCGTCCTTGTCGGGCTTGACGCGTACCAAATCGAACGCCTATACTTGTGTGCGCAAGGCAAAAGGCCGGCACGTGTTCTTGCGCCCAACGCCGACGTAGCTCAATTGGCAGAGCAACGGTTTTGTAAACCGTGGGTTGCGGGTTCGAGTCCCATCGTCGGCTCCGCATTGACTCGTCCCCATAAGGGGCGTGCGATGATTATCATGGGCAGATACCCAAGTGGCCAACGGGGGCTGACTGTAAATCAGCTGGCTTCGCCTTCGGGAGTTCGAATCTCTCTCTGCCCACCATACGCCGGCCGGCGGCGTAGCAGTACTATGGAGCGCCCTAGTAGCTCAGTGGTAGAGCACACCCTTGGTAAGGGTGAGGCCGTGGGTTCGATTCCCACCTGGGGCTCATCTGATACGGTCCGCTATTCGCGGTGAGCGGCGGCCCACCAACAAGTGGGTCAGCACTCACCGCGATTCGTTGATCACGCGTTTTTATCCGGCCAGTCAATGAAGACAGAAGAGAAGGGTACAGGTCAGTGGCGAAGCAGAAGTTCGAGCGGAACAAGCCGCACATCAACGTGGGGACGATCGGGCACGTGGACCATGGGAAGACGACGCTGACGGCGGCGATCACCAAGACGCTGGCGTCGACGGGGCAGGCGAAGTTCCTGGCGTACGACCAGATCGACAACGCGCCGGAGGAGAAGGCGCGGGGCATCACCATCGCCATCCGGCACGTGGAGTACGAGACGGAGGCGCGGC
>JAQBPC010000374.1 GCA_028287725.1 Chloroflexota bacterium
GATACATACTTTCTAATCGTGTCTCGACTCCTGGCATACAAGCGCATCGATATTGCCATCCATGCCTTCAATGAGCTCGAGCTACCCCTCGTGATTGTGGGAGACGGGCCTGACCGTGACCGACTCTTGAACATTGCAGGTCCCACAATTCAGTTCAAGGGGAGGTTGCCGAGGGCAGAGGTATGTGACTATCTGGCACGCTGCCGCGCGCTCATCCTACCTGGTGAGGAAGATTTCGGCCTTACGCCACTGGAAGCGCAGGCATCAGGACGGCCGGTTGTCGCCTACAGAGGGGGTGGAGCAGTGGAGACCGTGCTGGAAGGAACAACGGGATGGTTTTTCGATGAGCCCACGCCGCAAAGCTTGGTCGACATGGTCCAAAGTATTGACCGGCACGGCATCGATGCCGTCGATTCCGCGGCGCTGCGGGAGCACGCGCGAGCGTTTGACGTTTCAGTATTTCGCGAAAAGATTGCTTCAGTCGTCAGTGCAAGCTGAAGAGTCCCGACCTGTCACGATCGTTATTCGCCACGCCGGCGGCAGCTAGATAACCATATATTTTCGAGTTTCGGCATATAGCTAACTAAGCTAAAACGACTCTCTACAGTGGCGAGTCCACCCCGGATTAATGACATTCGCAGCGGCGCGTCGTCCAGGAGGGTACGCATTGCGTCCTCCAGTGCCAGAATGTCGCGCGGAGGCACCAACCAACCGTCAACGCCGTGCGTGACGATTTCCGGGATACCCCCGGCATTGGTTGCTAAAACTGGGCAACTAGCCGCCATTGCTTCGATGACAACGCGGCCAAACGGCTCCTCCCAAGAAGGTACTACCAGCAAGTCGGCTGCGGAATATAGCTCGGTAGGACACTGTATTTCACCGACCATGTGTACATGGCCCGCCAGATCCGGCGCCGTGGACCTGTGGCGCAACTGAATCTCGTAGAGTTTGGTGTCGAAGCGCCGGTGCGCACCCATAAATTTGGATGAGCCCGCGATCACGAAATGCGCCTGCGGGTGCGTAAATCGCAGTATGCCAAAGGCATCGAGCGCGTCAATATGGCCTTTCCACGGCGTAAGCTGACCCACCGTAGCGAGGACCATACTGTCACCTTGCAGCCCAATGCGGCTCCGCATCAGTGCGCCAAACTCTTCGTTTCGACGGTAATCCGCCGGCTCAATTGCGTTATGTAACACGTGAAGATTCTCCACTTGGCCCCTAAATGGTTGAGCCACAAAGTTGGATATTGCAATCACGCTGTCGGCCCAACGTAGTACCCACCGGACCAACCAAATCAGTGTTGACGCGTGAGGCCCATCGCGAGCATGAATGATAAGTCCCGGCCGCTTAGGAGAAGCGGTAATGGCTAGCGCAGCAATCAACCCCGCGCGAATCGAGTTTGCATGAATCACGTCAGGTCGCACATTTCGGATGGTCTTGCGCAGTCCCCACGCTCGGCCAAGCGCGTGCATCGCGTACCGCAACATGACAAGTGGATTCCTGGTAAACCCTAGTACCAAGTGGTCTGCAGGGACAACGGTAATGGATTTCCGTTGCGCCTCGTCGGTCAATGGGCCGGCTGGAGCAGAAAGAACTACGTCATGACCGCTTTTCACAGCACCGCCCATAATACTCAGGAGGCTGCGTTCCGCTCCCGAGATCTCAGGCGCCTGGTTGTAGAACAGAAGTCGCAACGCTTACCTCCTACCGAACAACCGGGCTCGGTTGTACAAATTCCATCACTCGCGCGCACAGGTGGCCGAGGGCATACGATGTGCCCAACAGCGTGGTATGTTGCGCTAGCACTTGGTTTTACGAATGAAAAGCCACAAAGTAAGAATTTCCTTAGAGAACAATCACGGTCGCATGATATCAGACTTTAGGGCGCTGAAAATGACAAAAAAACAACCTGACAGCCGGCCGTAAAGCATTCTATGCAAGCCAATTTCAAATGCTGGAATTCCTGTGATCTAGGGTTCAATGTGGAATGCCTACGCCATCCGCGCGTAGTGGAGAGAATCGCTCCAGATTCGCTCAAGTGCCTCAACATACTGCGTCAGGCTAAATCTCGTCGCGATCGTGCGCATGCCAGCAGTCGATAGCCGAGACCGCAACATTGGATCCTCGACCATAAGCTGCATTACTGTGGCAAGCGCAATGGGGTCACGAGCCTTTACGAGCCAGCCGTCCACGCCATGCGTTATGATTTCCGGTATGCCGCCGGAGTTCGTACCTACAACGGCACAACCGGCCGCCATCGCCTCGATGACGACCAGCCCAAAGGGCTCTTCCCAGGACGGCACGACGAGCAGGTCCGCGGCCGAATAAACGGCAACCGTGTCCTCCACCTCGCCGACAAAGTGTACATGACCGGCAAGGTCAGGTAGCGAAGCTCGGTTCTTCAATTGCTGGGCATAGGCCAATGTGTCGTATCTGCGGTGCTTGCCAGTGAACTTGGTTGATCCCGCGATGAGCAAATGCGCGTCGGCACAGCGAACGCGTAGTTTTGCGAATGCCTCGAGGGCATCCATGTGGCCCTTCCACGGTGTGAGCTGCCCGATCGTGGCGAGGACGGGTGCGCTCATCGGTACGCCAAGCTGGCTACGAAGTGAGCTTCCTTTCGAGGCATCCCTCCGGAAACGGTCGGGATCAATTGCGTTGAGTAACACGCGTGTTCGCGAGCCGCCAACGCATCGAGCCACGCACGCAGAAACAGCAATGATGATGTCTGCGGAGCGGATGATCCGGCGCACCAATCGATTTGCTACTGATTTGTGAAGCAAATCGTGTACCTGCGCCACCAACACCGGCCTATGCCTGAGCGTATGAACGGCCAGCGTTGCTACCAGCGTCGACCGAACTGAGTTCGCATGCACGACGTCGGGCCCAGCGCTGCGAATGGCTCGTCTCAGCGCCCAAGCGCACTGGAGTATGCGTGCTACATAGTGTGCCAACACGATCGGGTTCCTTGTGTATCCGATTTCCAGCGACCTGGTTGGCATAACCGGTATGCGTCGTTCGCGCGCGGCCGCGAGCAACGGCCCTTCAGGTGCGGCGAGCAGCACGTCATAGCGCCCGGTAGGGAGACCGTCGAACACACTGAGCAGGCTGCGCTCACCGCCGCTCAACTCAGAAGCATGGTTGTAGACGAGAACACGCAACAACTAGCCCCTAACATCGCGATGTCTTGCGGTGAAGCTACGTTCGGCACGTATGCAAGCCCTACCGTATCAGAAGAATACCACCAGTAGGAAGGCCAGAGCCAGCAGAGGCCAGTTAGGCGACAATATTGCGTCGATGAGACGTGCCGAAATGGGTCCGATGCGACCCATGCGGACTGTACAATATCTGGAAAGAGCAATCGCCGGCGCACGATTTTAGCTGGAGCAATTCACCGGATGAATCAACGGGCACACATGTTGAGCGGTGTCGCCGCGGCCGTTGTACTGACACCCTGGCTCCGATGGCGGGCAGTAGCGCTTGGCTGCGGCGCCGCGTTTGCCGACCTGGACCTCTACGTCTACTTCGCGCTGCGTCACCGTTGCCTCAGCCCGCGAGAGGCAATCCGCTATTTCACGACACTCAAAGGAAGCCGGGAACGCGCGATAAAGCTGCTGCACCACCCAGCGGTCCCTTTCGCGGCAATGGCCTTCGTTCGCAGCTCACCACTGGTGGGTAGTTTTGGCGTCGGAGTAGCGCTGCATCAAGGACTCGACTACTGGGGAAAGCGGAACTTCAAGCGCTTGTGCCGAGCGCTCGAGGAACGAAGTGGTGGTCGATGCGAGCTATGTGGCATGCCACAGCTAGATATACGCCTGATGGAGCCGCACTTCACAGGCGGTATGAGTGACGGCGATCGCGACGCTCGGAATTGGCTGTTCGATTGCCGGCGCTGCAATGAGCAGCGCAACTCGGCAAAGGGCACCCTCGCATGACTCCTGATCGTGCGATATTGAGTGGCCCGCTGGCGGTCATCCGGAGAACTCATTGAAAGTTCTGCTCGCATTCCACTCGATGGTCACGCGCTCAAATCACAGGCTGGCAGAAGAGCTTGCCGCGCTACCGGGTATCGAGCTGACCGTCGTAGCGCCCACCTGGTGGCGCGAAGAAAGCCGGGAAGTGACCCAGGAGGTAAGCCGAGGGCGAGGTTACAAGCTTTTCGTGCTACCAATTCTGCACGGTAAGCGGCCGCACCCTAACCTGTTCGTCTACCGGCGAGGGCTGGGTCGGATCCTTCGTCAGGGCCACTTCGACATCATCGACTGCTACGAAGAACCGTGCAGCCTGGCGATGGCGCAGATGCTGGCGCTGCGAGCACTGTGGTCGCCGAACAGCAACGTAATGTTCTACTCCGCACAGAACATCCTGAAGCGATACCCTCCGCCATTCTCTTGGATTGAACGCTGGACATATCGCAAGGCAAAGCACGCGCACGTGTGCAACAGCGAAGTGGAGCAAGTGCTGCGAGCAAAAGGGTATACAAGCAAGGTACACCTGTTGCCGCTCGGCGTCGATCAAGAACGGTTCACTCCGGCGGAGGACAAGGACGCTGCCAAGGCCGCGCTGGGCCTCAGCGGCCGGGTGGTGGGTTATGTCGGCCGCCTGCACGAAGAGAAAGGGGTACGGGACCTGCTGCAGGCATTTGCGCGTTTGGAAATGCCTGAGGTAACGCTATTGCTGGTGGGCGATGGGCCGGATCGCGGGCATCTTGAGCAGCAGGCAGGCAATCTGGGCGTTGCGGAGAAAGTGATCTTTGCCGGCGCGGTGGATAGGCTGCTGGTGCCGAGCTATATGCAGGCGATGGATTGTCTGGTGGTGCCGTCGCGGACCATGCCGAACTGGAAGGAGCAATATGGGCGCATAATCATCGAAGCGTTCCTCTGTGGCGTGCCGGTGATCGGATCGAGCAGTGGGTCGATCCCGGAGCTGATTGGAGATAGAGCGTTCGTATTTCCGGAAGGCGACGTTTCCGAATTAAGCAGGCGACTTGCCGAACTCTTTTGCGACGACGCGCGCCGCGTTGCCGATGCCAGCGCTGTCAGGGAGAAGGCGCTTAGCAGCTTTACAACGCAGTCAGTCGCCAGACAGCGGCACGATATCTACCGACTGCTTGAGCGCCAATAGACTATTGAGGTCGGGCATGCTTGACGCGGACAGCCAGAATGGAAAGCAACACTGAGGTTTGTCTGCAACCAATCGGCGGCCAGGGCGGTTGACCTGCAACAACCGGCAATGTGCATAGATCCGCTTGAAGCTGGTGGATCGTCAGGTGGGTCGCCAAGTACAATGTGTTGCTGATCTGCAAGCGACACATTCCTACTCTCCTTGGCCAAAGGACTACATTCCTGGCAACCTCTTCCAGTTAACGGAATGCCAAGACCTTCAGTCAGGCAGGTGGCGCTGACTTCTCGGCGAATGAGTCTTACAAAGCCGTCACCATTCGTGTGTGCAGATCATCGCTGACATCGAAGCTCACGAGGTCGCACGAAGACCCACGTCCGCTCGAGGCCCAAACCCGAATGCCGGTGGACAATCGGGCCGCACTGGCTGGTATGCGTGAGGGGGACACAGGAAATGTATGGGTCGTATGGATCCTGCGACCCAGGGACCAATTGAAACTGCTCTGCTGAAAGGGGGGTGACCGATGGGGCTCGAACCCACAACCACTGGAGCCACAATCCAGTGCTCTGCCAATTGAGCTACGGTCACCATGGCTGCGCGGTGCGCTCGGTGGGATTCGAACCCACAACCTTGGACTTAGAAGGTCCCTGCTCTGTCCAAATGAGCTACGAGCGCCTGCACACAGGAGTATAGCATCGCCCTTTAACGCGGCGCAACTTAAGCGAAGTCGTGATCGGGTCCTGTTACATCCATCGAGTGGGCAGGCGCAAATATCTTGAGGAGGGCATTCTCCAACACGCTGCGCTCTTCGTCATTTGCGACCGATGCGTGCACACCTACCTGCATAGTACCTCCCTCCATTCGTTCGACGACGGCGTTCACGTATCTGCGCGCCGGCAGGACCTCGGCCAGCTGGCGCGACAGCTCGACCGTGGACAGCTTTTCCCATCGCGCGGGTGGCAGAATCACCGGCAAATAGACGTCCAGCATCTGAGGCCGAAGCGTCACGACACTGGTAACCATCGAGCTATTCGGCACGCGTATCTCCTGTGTGCCGGCGAATAGCGTTGTGTAAAACAGGGTGATATCGCCAACTTCGCCGCTATATTCGCTTCCCGCAAACGCAGCGGCGCGCACCGTGACATACTGGCCGGCCCTGAATGGCCTGGAGAACAAGATTACTAGGCCCGCCACGACATTAGCGATTGAGGCCTGCGCAGCTATACCAATAATCACTCCGGTCACGGCGCCGCTTAGCGCAATGCCGGTGAGGTCGATCTGTGTCTGACTTGCTACGGTCA
>JAQBPC010000375.1 GCA_028287725.1 Chloroflexota bacterium
GCGCCTTACCCTTTCCCCTGCTCCGCGACGCGCACCTGCACGCCCGCGTCCTCCTCCAGGGGCACGAAGACAGACGTATAGTCACGGCGGCCATAGCCCGCCGCTTTGGCGCGCTCGTACAGCGTGATCGACTTCTCGGCCAGTGGCGTGGCGATACCACGCTCCTTCGCCATCTCCAGCACCAGGCTCAGATCCTTGATCAGCAGATCGGTGAAGAAACCGGGCTCGAAGGTGCCGGTGAAGGCGCGAAGTGCGACCGGGTTCGCAAGCTGCCAGTTGCCGCCACTGCTGGCGCCAATAATCTTCGCCATCGTGGCCACATCCGCGCCGGCCGCGACGCCCAGAATCAGCGCCTCGGCGTCCGCTGCCGCGATCACGCCGCACAGGTGCTGGTTCACCAGCTTCACGACCTGGCCTGCGCCGATTGGACCAACATGAAAGATGTTCTCGTGTTTCCCCATTGCCTCAAAAATCGGACGGCACCGCTCGAATACGGCCGCGTCACCACCCGCCATGATCGTGAGCGCGCCGGCCACGGCGCCCTGTGAGCCGCCGCTCACCGGCGCGTCGAGCATCTCGACGCCCTGTTTCGCAACGACTTCAGCTACCTGCCTGGCAACGGCTGGGGAAATAGTGCTCATATCCACAAGCGTGAGGCCCTGATGCGCACCCTCCAGCACGCCGCCGGGGCCCAGCACCACCTGCTCCACGTCGGGAGAGTTCGTCACCATGGTGATCACCACATCGGATGCTTCAGCCACGGCTTTCGGGCTGTCCACCCTCGTCGCACCCGCGGCCACCACCTCCGATGCGCTCTCCGGACGCCGTGAATAGACAGTCAGCGGAAAGCCCGCTTTGAGCAGATTGAGGCACATCGGGCCGCCCATTACACCAATGCCGATGAATCCAACGCGCTGCTGTGCCATGAGATGCCGACTCCTCTTCGCTTATATACTCGTCATTCTCGTAGTACTAAGCATAGCCATACATCCCGGCGTCGTTCCACGGTTGAGCCACATTCATGCTATCCCTATGGGGGAGGACTTGCCATTCCTCCGTCCACAGTGCTGCAGAAGGGAACACACAATGTCTTCGAGTACAGTCCCGGCCGTTGGCCAGCAGGCGCCATCCTTCAGCCTGCCGACTACCGGCGGCAAGACGATTAGTCTTGACGACTTTCGTGGCAAGCAGGCCGTTGTCTTGTATTTCTACCCGGCCGATGACACGCCAGGCTGCACCAAGGAAGCCTGCGCCTTCCGCGACCTCGGCAGCCAGTTCGCCGACGCAGGAGCGGCCATCCTCGGCGTCAGCACCGACCCTGTCGATTCGCATGAGAAGTTCGCGGGGAAATTCAACCTCAACTTTCCCCTCCTCGCCGATACCGATGCCGCCACCTCGACCGCCTACGGCGTCTATGGCGAGAAGAACCTGTATGGGAAAAAGTCCATCGGCATTACCAGGGCCACCTTCGTGATCGATCGCGACGGCATCGTCCGCAAGGTATACCCCAGGGTCAAGGTCGACCAACACGCCGATGCGGTGCTGAAGGATGTGCGCGCGCTCTAGAGATTAGGCCAGGCCCTACTCATCCCGACAGTGAGCTGTTCGCCACGCGCTAAGAGCACGGCAGCGATCACTTCACACGACACATGACAACGACGTTGCCGAAAATGCCGAACGGGCCGGATAGTCTGGTGGGCGCCAGGCTCGTGTGGATCTCCGGCAGTCAGCTTCAGCGCGCGGCGGCACGCGGTTCGTGCGCGAAGCAGACCTAACGGCGAACAGCGCCATAAAGCGGAAACCGTGGCATAACGAGACAAAAGAGCCCGTTGCGATGTAACCGATCAGGCAGTTTGTCCGGTTTTGCCTGCCCGGACACTCTCAAGTAGTGCGAACGATCAAGACAGCGTTGCCGCCTTAGAGTTCGCGTGGTACGTTGTGCAAATCCAGTGGGTAGAGAACGCTCGGCCCAACACGCCGGGCTTCCCCGCGAAGACCCCGGCAGAAGGCGATTAGCATGATGGCACGACCGCACATCGCCAAAAACACACCGTCCCGCGTACATCGCTCAATCCTGTTCATCCTTGGGCGCTCCGGCTTCCATGACTTGCTGCTCGGCGCGCCGCGCGTATGGCCAACGTTCACGGCTGTCTCGGCGGCTGGGCCGCTGGAGGACACACTCAGGCATCACAGGCGTGGCCTGTGGCGGCGCCGCACACAAATCGTGATGGCACGCTTCATTGCGATTGGCATGCTCTATCTGATCGCCGCCAACCTGGCGCTGCTCGCGCTGGCGCCGGACACGCCACCTGCCATCCGCTGGGTTCCCGCTATCCTGCTTGTGCTCGCCGGCATCTGGCTTTCGTTCGCCCTCCGCCCCAGCACTGGTGAAACCGCGCAACTGCTCGATCGCCGATTCAGATTGCACGAGGCCATTGGCACCGCCCTCGAATTTAATCCCGAAAGACAGCCGGGCGCCGTTGCCCACCAGCAGATGGCCTATGCTCTTGCCACCGTTCAGAAACTACCCCGCAAGGCCTGGCAGGACGGCCGGCATAAAAGGCCCTGGGCACTATCGGCCGCGCTCGTGGCCGGCGTTGCCCTGAGCACGTTTCTAACCGCTCAGGTGGGCCCGCACTCTGCAACACGGTCCGCCGCCGGGCCGCCGATTGCGCTCGGCGCTCACCATGTCCCGCTTACCCAGCTACATCCCAATCTCGTGTCACCCACCAATCCATCGCTGAGCCCGTCGACCCTCCAACAGAAGCGCATGCAGGATACGAACCGCCCGAACACCTCCCACCAACCGATCCTATCGACCTCGCTCCAGGTCCGGACTGGGCCGCAACTGGCAGCCGTCGCCACTGCGAACGGCGCACCTCCTGCAATGCTCACCGGCAAGCTCAACGGTAGCGGCAATGGTCCCAACAGCGCGGCACAACAACAGGCAGCAGCACAGGGCCAGGCCGGCACGTCGCAGCGCAATGGCAACACAGGCAATAGCGGACAATCCGCACAGCAAGGGGCCCAACTTGGTCAAGGCCAAAATGCCGGCCAGAGCAATAACAGCGCAAGCGGACAAAGCGGTAATGGCGGCCAGCAACAGCCGCAGTCCGGTCCGCAGACCAGCCCGAATCAGACGCAGCGCGGCGGTTCGGGGAACACGGGCCCTCAGGGACAGAATCAAGGGCAGTCGAGCCAGCAGAATGGGCGATCGTCCGCCAATCGAACGGGCAACCGTAACGCCAATCCCTTCGGCCAGGACCCTTCGGCGTCGCAAGCCGGGCAGAAAGGCAGCCGCTCCGGCAGCCAGCACACGGGCGGCGGGCAACCAGCAGCGCGCGGCCAGCAATCACGGAACTCGGGATCGTCCCAGGCGAACTCGGGAAGGACCAGCCGCAGCACGTCACAGAACAACCCAGCGGACCCCATGCAACACGGTCGCTATTCCTCCGGTAACGGGCAGATACCGCAGCAGCCGACCACTCAGCCGGGCAAGGCCGGGCCAGCGCACGGCCGAACAGTCGTGGTCGGAAGTCAGCCGATTGTCAAAAACGGCAGCAAAGGCCAGGAGCTTGTCCGGGTGGTGCCGTTTGGCGCTGCCTCCGGCCCTGGTATGGGCGGACCGGCAGGCGGGTCCAATACCGTTCAGGGATACGTGCCGGAAGAAGACGTTACGCTGGCGCCGGATGAACAAGCACTGGTTCGCGCCTACTTTAGTAATGGGTCTGGCTCATGATCACGCCGGAGGAGTTCCAGGAAACGGCGCGCCGCATCCTGGAAGAGGTCTCCACGGCAATTGTTGGCCAGGAAGCAGTCACACGTGGTGTGCTCACCGCCTTGATCGGCGGGGGCCACGTTCTGCTCGAGGGCGTGCCGGGTCTGGGCAAGACCAGCCTGGTGCGGGCCTTTGGCGGCGCGCTCAACCTGCAGTTCGGACGAATCCAGTTCACGCCTGATCTGATGCCCGCCGATATCACCGGCACCAGCATCGTCTCCGAAGACGAGGCGGGCCGTCGCACGCTTACCTTCCAAAAGGGCGCCGTCTTCGCGAACCTGGTGCTGGCTGACGAGATCAACCGCGCCACGCCGAAGACGCAGAGCGCCCTCCTGGAGGCGATGCAGGAGCGGACCGTCACTGCCGGCGCTCTCACCCATGCTTTACCGGAGCCCTTTTTCGTACTGGCAACCCAGAATCCAATTGAGATGGAAGGCACATACCCGCTGCCCGAGGCCCAGCTCGACCGCTTTTTCTTCAAACTGATAGTCACATACCCATTCCGCGGCGAGCTCGCGGCGATCGTGCGCCGCACCGCCGGCGGCGACGTGGCGGCCGTTCGTGCCGTGGCCGGCGCCGAGACACTCATCGCCATGAACCGGCTGGTACGCGAGGTGCCGATGAGCTCGCATGTGCTCGACTACGCCGTGCGCCTGGTACTGGCAACCCAGCCGGACCTCGCGGGTTCGGCCGAGGTAAGCCGAAAGTATATCCGTATCGGCGCCAGCCCGCGTGGCGCCCAGGCCATTACCCTGGCGGGGCGCATCGCCTGCCTGCTCGACGGCCGGTACAACCTTTCCTACGAAGACGTGCGATCGGTCGTCCACCCAGCGCTTCGCCACCGGATCAGCCTCAATTTTGAGGCGGAGACGCGCGGCATGACGGCAGACGCCATTCTCGACGAGATTGTAGAGACTGTGCCCGAAGTGCCGAACTAAGTACCAGGACGAGTTGGCGGTGTCGACGACCCACGACGCCGATAAATCCCCAGCGGGAGTGCAAGGGTAGCCATGGCAGGCACAGCGCTCAAGCAATTTCAGGAGAGGCCCAGGCGGTGAGCTGGCTTGAACGCGCGCGCCGCGGTGCGCTCAGAGGATGGGTGGATCTCCCCGGCACCGACTACGACGGACCGTTATTGAGCGGAGCCTTCCTGAAGCGCATCGAGCACCTTAGCCTGCGGGTCGGCCGGAGCGGCACAACCGGCTTCGCGGGCGAGCATCCCAGCCTAAGGAAAGCCCATTCCGTCGAATTCGCGGACTACCGGAATTATCGCCCCGGCGACGACTTCCGCCTCATCGACTGGAACGTCTATGCGCGGCTCGGCCAGCTTACCCTTCGCCTAACCGAAGCAGCCGAAGCCACCACGCTGCACCTGCTGCTCGACTGCAGTGGCTCGATGTCCTACGGAATCCCCTCGAAATTCCGCACCATGCAGCGCATCGCGGCCGCGTTGGGCTGCCTGGCTCTGTCTCGCTATGACAGCGTCTCAACCGGCATTCTGCGTGGGAACACAGCCCAGGTATTACCGCGCCTGCGCGGAAAGAATGAAACCGGGCGCTTTCTCTCGATATTGGAGGGCCTCAAGCCCAGCGGCACGGTCGACCTGGAAGCGTCGGTCCGATCCTACTGTAGCGCGCCGCGCCGGGGAGTTGGCGTGCTGATATCTGACCTGATGGCCCCGAGCGGCACGGCGGAGGCGGTGTTCGCGCTGCGACGCATTGGCTTGGAGCCGGCGGTACTCCAGGTGCTGGCGCGCGAAGAGTGCGAGCCGAGACTCGAAGGCCCGCTTGAGCTGGTTGATTGCGAGACAGGCGCCACGATTTCCACTGCAATCAACGGTGAGGCGCTCAAAGCATACGCCGAGCGGTTCTCCGCCTGGACGAATGATCTGGAGTCGAATTGCGCCGCTCAACGCGCTACGTTCGTGCGACTCTGTACCGATCAGCCGCTTGAAGATCTTCTCGTTGCCTCGCTGCGCGGCAGGGTGGTGCAATGAGCTTTGCCCAGCCCCTTGCCCTGTTCGGGCTGCTGTTTGTCCCCCTGATAATTCTCTTCTACCTGCTGCGATCGCAACACCAGCGCCAGGTTATATCCAGCACGTGGCTCTGGGCGGAAGCGCTTGAGCGCTTCAGTCACCGCCCGGCCCGCCGGCTACCCCTGCGTGAGCCTCTCCTGCTGTTGCAGCTTCTTGCGGTGCTTGTGCTCACCCTCTTCTTCGCCGGCCCACGATTCTCCCAAGCCGCCCATGCGCACCAGATTGTCGTACTCGACGGATCGGTCGCCATGGCAGCTACTGATATCTCGCCGTCCCGCTTTGCTCGAGCGCGGCAGCGCGTGGAGGACATAATCGCGAAGCTAGGGCCGGAAGACAGCCTGAGCATCATCCTGGCCGGCCCGCATGCCAGGGTGGTCGGCGAGCTTCCCAGTGACATGGACGTCGCGACTGCCGTTAGGCGGCTCGCTACGCCGAGCGGCGACGCCGACATAGCCGGCGCCGTAGCGCTTGCACGCGGCGTGGCCGCGGCGTCTGGCGTCGGCTCGCCACGGGTTACGTTCCTGGCAGCGCCCGAAACGCCGCCACTCGCGGTAGGCACGCTCCCAATCAACGTCGAGCGAATTGGCAAAACTCCGCTCGACGACCAGGGGATTGGCGCGCTGAGCGCGCGCTGCCAGTCGGACGGTGTTACCTGTGCCGCATTTGCGCGCATTCGGAACAGCGCTGCCGCGCCGCGCACCGACGACCTGGCCGTATGGGCGGATGGGCAGTCGCTTGGACGGCAGACTCTTCATATACCGGCGCTGGGCTCGCTGGACCTTACCTTCGCCTTACCGAAAGGCGCCCGCGCCATAAAGGCGTCGCTGCTTGGCCATGATGCGATAGCAAGTAATGACACGGCCTGGGCACTTGTCCCCGCGCCGCCACGCCTGCACGCCTTGTTTGTCTCCGACTCGCCGGGCCAAATGCTCCGCGGCTTGCACGCCGTCCCTGGACTAACCGTCGACACGATCCCAGCCAGTAAGTTTCAATACGCGGACTTCGGCCACGCCGACCTTCTGATCCTCGACAAAGTGTCACCCGACAATCTTCCACCCATTCCACTGCTGGCGATCGACCCTCCGACGTCGACGTCGTTCCTGAACGTGCGCGCCGCAAACGTGTTCCTGCCGGTAGACAATATCGATGTCTCGGACCCCTTGGCGCAGGGCCTGGACCTCTACGGTCTGGCCACGAACGGCGAGAAAATTGATACGCCTCCGTGGGCCCACGTAGTCGTTGGCGGCGCGAACGGCGCCTTGCTGATGGACGGTGTACAGAACGCCAGCAAAACTGCCGTGCTGGCATTCGATGCTGGGCATAACCCCTTTGCCCAGGATGTGGCCTTTCCGCTGCTGGTGACCAGGCTCGTCAATTGGTTAGTGCCCGCACCGCCCGCGTCGGTACCGGCCGGCGCCTCGGTATGGCTACCGGCCGGCGTTCAGACCGTGCAGGATCCGAGCGGCGCCGTGCTGGCAGGCCCAATGGTAAACGCCGCACGGCAAGGCATGTATTCCGTCAAGACGGGAACTGGTAATCGTCTCCCTGGTCAGGCACTCTTTGCGGTCAGTACCGCGAACCCGGGTGAAGTGGTGTCCGGCGCGGGAAACATCCCAGTATGGGTGCCGCCGGTGAGCACCGGCACCCTGTGGCGCAATGTCTGGCCGCTCGCCGTGCTTCTGGCCCTGGTGGTCGTATCTGGCGAATGGTGGTTCTATGCCAAAAAGACCTGAGAGGCGATAATGGACTTTCTGCACCCTCTCGTGCTGTTGCTGCTCCTGCCGCTCGCATGGGCAATCCATCGAGTCAGCCGTCAGCGCCTGAAACGGCTGCCGTGGCTTCGCGCGCTCGTCACGCTGGTCCTCCGCCTGGCCATTACGGCGCTGCTGGTGTTTGCCCTGGCCGGGCCACGAGTCACACGGGCAGCGAGCGGCGTCCAGGTAGTGTTTGTGCTTGACCGCTCAGCCAGCGTGGGCTCAGCCGGCCAGGGCGCCGCGCAAGCCTGGATCCGGTCCGCGCTGCGCGCACGGCATAGCGACGATGGCGCTTCGATAGTGGCTGTCGGCAAAGCCCCGACATGGTCGGGTCCGGTGCCCGGTCGGTCGCTGCCCGCGATTCCGCCGGTCGATGCATCGGGATCGAACATCGAAGCCGGGCTGCGCCTGGCGCTGGCCGGGCTGCCGGCAAACCGTTCGGGGAGGGTCGTGCTGTTGAGCGACGGCCGCCAGACCAGCGGCGACGCGCTGCAAGCGGCCCAGCTGGCAGCAGTCTCCCATGTGCCGATATCGGTGGTGCCGTTGCCGGCGCCACCGCGAGGCGATGTGGGCGTCGCGATTGCCGAGCTGCCACATAACACGCGATCCGGCGCGCATATGACCTTGCGCGTGGGCTTGCAGGCCGACCGCGCCGCCTCCGCCGTCGTCCACCTTTCGGTCGATGGTGTCCCACTTGGCCAGCGCGCGCTGACGCTTCATGCCGGCCTCAACACGTTCTTCTTCGCGCAGACGGCCGGCACGCCGGGAATCCATACATACCACGTACAGGTATCGGCTCCCGGCGATCCCGTACCACAGAACAATGCCCTCGATGCCGTCACAGTCGTCGGCACGGCGCCAAAGGTCCTCGTGTTGGCAGGCGATACGCACGAGGCCGCGCCGTTCGGCCAAACCTTGAGCGCCTCCGGCATCCGGGTCACCATGCAACCCGCTGAACGCGCGCCGACCTCCGTCGCCGCTTTAGCCGCATACGACGCAGTGGTGCTGGCTAATGCGCCCGCCTCCAAGCTGGCGCCGGCAGCAATTAGTGCCATCAAGTCCGCCGTACACGATCGTGGTCTTGGTCTGCTGACAACCGGTGGCCCGAATAGCTACGCCATTGGAGGCTACGCGGGGAGCGACTTGGAGAAGGTGCTGCCGGTTACCAGCCTGGCTGTCGCCCGTGCCGGTCGGGGCAACGTTGGCTTGATCCTGATCATCGACAAATCCGGCAGCATGATGGATCAAATGCAGGGCGTGTCCAAGATCAGCATGGCGCAGGCAGCGGCAGTTGAAGCCATCAATCACCTGCAATCCAGCGACAGCATCGGCGTGATCGTCTTCGACGACACCACACGCGTGATCGTGCCGTTCCAGCAGGTCGGCAATGCGGCGAAACGCCGGCGCGATCAGGAAGCGATTTCTCAGGTGCAGGCATTCGGCAACACGCTCATCTACCCCGCGCTGCGTCAAGCTGCACGTTACCTTTTCAGCAGCAATGCGCAGTTCAAGCATATTGTGCTGATGACGGACGGCCAGGGCGAAACGAACGTGCCATTCCTCCAGCTGATTCAACAAATGAAGAACAACAATATCACGCTCTCCACTATCGGCATCGGCACGGACGCCATGGTCGACGAGCTAAAGACCTTTGCCTCCGCCGGCGGTGGTCGCTTCTATTACACTGCCAACCCACACGACATCCCGCGCATTGTCGTGCTGGAAACCCGCATAAGCAGCGGACCAACGCGCGTCCAAGGCAAACTCGCGGTTCGCCAGGCCGCGAACGATGCTGCCCTACGATCGCTGGTCGGCACCACCCCTCCATCGCTCCACTCCTACAACATCGCGTCACCGAAGGACACCGCTCGAGTGCTCCTGCAATCTCAACTTGGCGACCCTATCCTCACGCAGTGGCACTATGGCTTGGGCCAGGTCACCGCGTGGACAAGCGGGATCACATCCGACTGGGCGCAGGCGTGGATCCATCAGACTGCATTTTGGGGTGACCTGCTGCATGGGATGCTGCCGGCCGAGAAGCCACAGGCGCTGCGCACCGACCTCCAACTGACCGACGCGGGCCTCTCGGTTGGCGCGGATTCACTGACCGACCAAGGGGCTTTTGCTAATTTGGTGACGACACGCGCCGTGGTAACCTCGCCTGACGGCCAGAGCCGCGTCATGACACTGTTGCAAGACGCTCCCGGCCATTACAGCGCCAAGCTGCCAAAACCCGCCCGCGGTGTCTACAGCGTGGCGATTGCGCAGTACGACAACTCGACCCTGTTGCGACAAGGGCACGGCGCCATTGCCGTACCCTACGCGGCGGAGTACTCCATAGGCAAGCCGGACCAAACCCTGCTCAACAACATCGCCGCAACGAGCAATGCCCCCACACTCGGCAAACCCACAGATGCATTCAGCCCAGCCGGTCTCCCCACGTATCCCACCCATCAGGACGTATGGCCGCTACTGGCGCTTCTTGCCCTGCTGCTCTTCCCGCTCGACGTTGCCGGCCGACTGCTGTACACGCCACGAAGCCCGTTCGAGCCGGCTAAGAAGGGGCGCCAGTCCTGAGTACTTCACTACGGAGCCGTGAAAACCCCGCCAAGGCTTGGCCAGGGTGATGTAGCCGCGATCCAGAAACCCAGTCCTTT
>JAQBPC010000392.1 GCA_028287725.1 Chloroflexota bacterium
CGATTTCGTAGCGGGCGCCGCCACGAGCGCCTCGAATGAGCTTTCCGCGGGCATCAATCCGGCCGGGTGTAGCGCGACCAGCAGCTGTGTCACCCCTGACCAGCTCATCGCGCCGCAGGGTGCGGCGTCAACGTCCCCTTTAATATGGACAGCCGACAATCTGCGTCAGAAGCTCTACGGCACTCGCCACGACATCGTCTTCCTGGCGGGCCACTTCAGCGCCGCTAACCTGCTTGCGTCCGACTACTCGACGCAACTCAGCGCCGCCGAGGTTGTCTCATCCACAGCGAGCCTTTCCAACACGCTGGTGCTCGCTCTTGGCTGCCATGGCGGTTTAAACCTGCCCGGCCAGGATAGCATCGCCGGCGTCTCACCCACGCCCGATTGGACGGAAGCGATGGCCATGAAGGGTGCGACGTTTTTGGCCGCCACCGGCTATGCCTACGGTGACACGGTCCTGACCGAGTACGGCGCGCGCCTCTTCGTCAATGTGGCCCGGCAGCTGCGCACCGGCACCGGCAATGTACCGATCGGCGTTGCGAACGTCGCGGCCAAGCAAGACTACCTGAATACACACCTCGACCTTGGCGGCATCGACGAGAAGACGCTGCTGGAAACAACCCTGTACGGCCTGCCCATGCTGCAGGTGAACATGAGGGGCCAGCGCCTAACCGCGTCGACATCCAGCTCGATTGTCAGCTCGGCGCCTACCGTGACGACGGGACCGGGTGCAGGCCTTGGGCTAGCCGTTGGGCAAAACGCAATAGGCTCGCCCGACATAGCCGTTGCTCCCACCACCACCATGAACACCACGCCGCTTACCGATACGAGCGGCAACCCGGTGACGGCGAGCTGGCTCAGCGGCGCGAGCGGCGTCGTGGCCCATCCGCTGGATCCGGTGTTCCCGCTGCAACTCTATAACGCCACCGTGCCCAATCAAGTCCTGCGGGGCATCGGTTTCCGAAGCGGCAGCTTCACCGACCTCCCCAACGTGACGCCGCTGACCGTCGCGCCAAGCACCGAGACCTCGGTCGGACACCCGACCTTCTTCTCGAACGTGTTCTACCCAACACAGGTCTGGAGCGCCAACTATTTCGATACCGTGGACGGACTTAACGGCGGAATCACGAACCTGGCGGTGGCGCCCGCGCAGTACCAGTCATCTTCACCAGGCTCGACAGCCGGGACGATTCGCAAGTTCACCGACTTGAAGTTCCGCCTGTACTATCTCGGCAATAGCGCATTGGCGAGTCAAATTACTACCGGTGCCGCGCTAGACTCGGCGCCAAACATCGTTGGCGCGACAAGCACACGAGATTCGAGCGGCAACGTGACGTTCCAGGTTCGCGTACAGAATGGCTTGCTGCCGAGCGGTGCGCAAGATCTGCAGGACGTGTGGGTCACCTACACCGATCCCTCAAGTGGCACGCCTCAATGGACATCGGTCGATCTAACTCAGGATGTGAGCGACCCCTCACTGTGGACCGGCACGGCATCGGGACTGTCCTCTGGGACAGTGTTCATGGTGCAGGCCGCGAATGCGACCGGCCTGGTCAGTCTCAATACCAACAACGGCGCCTACTTCACGATCGCTCCCGCCACACCGCCGCCTCCGCCGGTGGCGCCTGTGCTGACCATTCAGTCAGCAAGTAATAGTGGTGTATACCAGTCGTCGGCTACGTTTACGGTAAGCCTGCAGGCGAATAGCGCCGGCATCCCGAACCAGCCTGTCGGAGTGCAGGTCGGGCCGCAGACAAAATACGTGACGACGGGCAGCGACGGCACCGCCACGGTTACGATACCACTGGCACTGGCCCCAGGCAGCTACACCGTGAATGCCTCGTACGCCGGCGCCACGGTCGGTGGCACAACTTACTCCGGCGCAGCCGGTCATGGCAACGACTTCACCATCAACCCTGCCCCGACGACCCTAACCTTGACCCCGTCCTCGGCAAATGCAACCTACAGTTCGAGCGAGTCTAACGGAATCGCGGCAGCGCTGCAGTCGAACGGCGCCGGTCTGGCGCAGAAGTCGGTGTATTTCACCATCGACAACGGGGCCGGAGGACTGACGCATAGGGTAACGATCACCGATGCCAATGGGAACGCGGCGCTCGGCACGCTCTCACTGCCCGCCGGTTCGTACACTGTGAGCGCGGCGTTCGCCAAATCCATCAGCGACCCCGCCGTGGCCTATACAGATCCCTATTATCAGGGAAGCAGCACGACCGCGCCGGCCTCGCTGACTATCGCCAAGGCGCCGCTGACGGTGACCGCCGACGCGGCCAGCAGGATCTACGGTGCAGCTAACCCCGCCTTCAGCGCAACCATTACTGGCTTCGTCAACGGCGATACGTCCAGTGTGGTCAGCGGCGGTCCAAGCCTGACCACGTCGGCTACAACGTCCAGCTCCGTGGGTAGCTACGCGATCACCCCCGCCACAGGCAGCTTGGCCGCGGCGAACTACAGCTTCACTTTCGTCAACGGCACCCTGACTGTTAACCCCGCCCCGCTAATCATCACGGCCAAGGACCAGACCACTGTCTACGGCACTACCGCGGTGAACCTGGTGACCGGCGCCAGTACCGTTACCTATAGTGGCTTTGTCAACGGGGACAGCGCCAGCTCCCTGACCACCCCGGCCGTCCTGCACTCGCCGGCGACCCTTGCTAGCCCTGTCTCCACGTACCCAATCAACGTCGATGGTGCCACCGACGCCAACTACGCTATTAGCTTCGTGCGCGGCACCCTCACTATTGGCAAAGCGCCGCTCACCATCGCAGCCGAAACCAAGTATATGACCGTCCACGCCACGGTGCCGGCTCTTACCTGGACGCCCACTGGGTTGGTCAATGGCGATGCGAAGGCGACCGTCTTCAATTCGCCAAACACCGCCCCAACCTGCGGCACCACCGCGACATCCACCAGCGCGGCCGGCAGTTACACCATCAGCTGCTCGGGCGCCGCGAATCCCAACTACAGTATCGGCTACGTGGCCGGCACGTTGTTCGTGCAGTACCGCTTCGACGGGTTCCTGCAACCAATCAACGATACCGGGCATGCGCAGACGTGCGGCAGCCCCTGCTCGTTGAGCATCTTTAAAGCCGGCAGCAACGTTCCCGTCAAGTTCGTGCTCAAGGATGTGAACGGCAACGTGCTGATGCCGGGCCCCAACGCCACAATGCCGGAGTGGATAATGCCGCAGGACCTCGGCACGACGACCGCTCCAATCGACGAAAGCACCTACACCGACACACCTACCTTAGGCAGCACATTCTTCTGGGACGGCTCGCAGTACCACTTCAACTGGAAGACGACCGCCTTCAAGTCCGGCCACATTTATCTCATCGGCGCCATACTCGATGATGGAGAAGTCGTCACTGCGAAGATCGGTCTGAGGTAGAAAGGTGCTAAAGTAGAGTCACTGCCGGAGTCGCTCGAGGCAAGTCATTTTGACTCGAGCGACTCCGGCGAAACGCCTACTCGCCGTCCTGATCGGCCCGCGTGCCGGTGAATGTAGGCTCGGCAACGGGCACGGTGTCACCAGCACCTTCCGGCCCTTGCTTGGAGTCATGCTCGACCGCGAGAGCGAATGCCACGGCGTCTTGCATCTGCATCGCTCGTCCGGCAGCTTCCAGCTCCCCGGCTCGTTGATCCGCGAGCGCGCGTCGCGCGGGTTGCAGCAAACGATCGAACCGCTCGCGCTCGGCCTGTGAAAGCGCGGCGCCGGTCGCTTCGTGCGCCGCCGCCGCGGCGCCCGCCAGTATCAGGGCACGCCCCGCTTGCGCCTCAGCTGTTGCCAGCGCCGCGAAGTCGTCAAGCAGATAGGCGACGGCGCCGCGGTCGCCCAGCTCCCAGTTGATACTTAAGCTCTCTACCAGCAGCGGGCGTGCCGCGGCGTGCTCGCCTTCATCCAGCAGCACGTCGCCCAGGCTGTTCAGGGAGAGCGCGAGGCCGCCCCTATCGCCGAGCTGGCGCCGGATGGTGAGGCTCTCCTCCAGCAAGCGCCGCGCGGCAGGATAGTCGCCCATGTCGCCCGCCACGCAGCCAAGATTGTTCAGCAGCTGTCCCATGGACCAGCGATCGCCAATCTCCCTGAAGACGGCCAGGCTCTCCTCGGTCATGGCGCGTGCGGCATCGTAGTCGCCCTGGTGACGGATGGCGACCCCCACGTTGTTCAAGAGCACGGCCACCGCGGGCCGATCGCCGATCTCCTGATAGAGGGCCAGGCTCCGTTCGTAGAGCGCGCGAGCAGTCGAGCGCTCACCCTGCTGGTTCGCCAGCGTCCCGGCCCCTTTCAGGGCAAGTGCCTGCGCTCTCAAGAATTGTTCGGCCTCGCCCTGCGATTCGGCCAATCTAAGGCCTTGCTCATACCACGTCTTAGCCTCGGCATAGGCGCCTAGCTGCCGCGCGACCTCGCCGATGTCGGTCGACACCTGGCTTACCTCCGCGAGGTCGCCCATCTGCTCGAAGGCCGTATGTGCCTGAGTCAGGTAGCCCGCCGCTTCCTGGTATTTTCCCTGTTTCCTGCGGAGCCACCCCAGCGCCCGCAGACCGGTTGCCTCGCCGGACCGGTCCTCGCCCCGCATGGCCAGGTCAAGGGCCTGACGGTAGAGATCGTCCGCCTCGCTCCAGTCGCCCATGAGGTCCATCACTTGACCGAGTCTGAACAGGACGGGCGCACGTGCCGCGTCGGACAACAATGCGAGCAGACGCCGGTAGTAACCGACGGCCGTGGCATTAGCAAAGGCTGCCTGTGATGCCTCGCCCGCGCGCAGCAGGTAATGGCACTTCTTGTCCAGATCCTCGGTCCGCTCATAATGGAAGGCCAACAGGCTGACATACTGGTCGAGCGTCTCGCCATAGGTATCCTCGATGAACCTTCCAAATTGTGCGTGCAAGGTGGCGCGCTGCGCGTAAGGCAGGCTCTCGTAGGCGACCTCTTGGGTTACGACGTGCTTGAATATGTAGACAAGATCCGGCTCCGGCTGATCCAGTGGAAGCAGATCGACAGTGCTGAGTGAATCGAGGCAAGCCCGTACCTCCTGGGTATCGCCAAGCTGCCGGTATGTCCTCGACAGCCAATCAGCCTGCACGCGCCGGCCCAGGATGCTCGCTACTTTTAGCACGACCTTCTGTCGCTCGCCAAGCCGGTCAATGCGGCTGAGGATCAGGCTATGCAAGCTGGTCGGCAGCTCCAGTCGCTCGATTGCCGCCGAATCCCGCGGATCGATGCCGCGATCGCGGATGTAGTTGATAAGTTCCTCGATGTAGAAGGGGTTGCCGTCGGCGCGCGCCGTGATGCGCTCAACCAGCTCAGCCGGCACGCCCACGTGCGCCCCGTCCAGCTGCGCGAGCTTCAGCTGGATCAGTTGCCCGGCCTCATGCGCGCTGAAATAGTTGAGCCGGATCTCCGTGAAGTGCGGTAGCGACTCCCAGCGATTGTGGGCATGGTCCTGGCTGTCGGATGGCCGGTACGACAGGACCATGATTACCGGCAAGTTCGCGGCGGCGCGTCCCAATGCCTCCACCAGGTCCTGGGACAAGGCGTCGATCCAGTGGCAGTCCTCGAGCACCAACAGCAGCGGCGAACGTGCGGCCAGGGCCTGCAGACAGTCGACCAGCAGCGCCTCGAGTGAGCTCTTGCGCAGTTTTGCATCGAATGAGCGGGTGAGCTCTGAGTCGGGAACGGAGAGATTGAGCACCGTACCGAGCAGCGGCACACGGGGCAGGAGGGCAGGATCGATGCGGACCAGCGCTGCCTCCAGCGCCGCGATCTGCTGCTCGACCGTCCAGCTCTCCTCGAGCCCGAAGAGCCCGCGCCAGATGCCCTGCCACACGTGGTAGCCGACCGTGCTGCCGTAAGATTGACACTCGCCCCCGTAGGCGACGACGCTCTGTTCTTGCGCAAGCCGAATAGCCTCGGCCACCAGGCGGGACTTGCCCATGCCAGCCTCTGCCGTTACGCCGACGAGTTGGCCGTTGCCCCGATGTGCTAACGCCAGCCGCTGCGCGATAACGTCCAACTCTGCCTCGCGGCCGACCATAGGCAGCGTATAACGGGGCTCCCGCAACCGGAGGGTTCGATGGTCAATCGGGTCCAGGGCGGTATACACGGTGACCGGTTTTGACTTGCCCTTCACGCGCAGCGGTGGCAGGCGCTCAAAGCGAGCGATGCCGGCCGCGGCCTGCTGCACGGCATCGCTCACCAGTATCTGCCCTGGGGCAGCTGCCTGCATCAGCCGCGCCGCCATGTTCGTCTCGTCGCCAAGCACGCCGTAGGTACGGGCGTCGCGCGCCCCGTAGGCGCCGGTGCGCATGCGCCCGCGGCTGATGCCGATCGCCGGCACCCCGACGTGCGCAAATTCCTCAGGTGGCGAAGCGAGCTCGAAGGCCGCGGAAACGGCGCGAATGTCGTCGTCTTCGTGTGCGAGCGGCGCGCCGAATGCCCCGTACAGGTAGCTCCCCTTGTCGCCGATGATGAGCTGCAACAGCGTGCCTTCGAGCCGGGAGAATATGCCTTGAATCCAGCGAATATAGGCATCGAGCTTGCCGGCAACGGTCTCGTCCTGCTCGAAGTCCAGGCCGCTGAAGCGCAGGAATAGCACGACGGCGGGCCGAAGCTCGGCGAGAAACTCGCCGCTTCCTGCGCGCAGCCGCTGATAAACCGCGGGCAACAGCCACTGGCGGATGGTATGCTCCTGCAGAACATCGCCTGCGGCGATCGGCCATGGATTCGGATCCACCTGAGCGGCGAGAGACGCGACCACGGCGACCCGGTCGCCCTGCGCTTCATCGATCCTCCACTGCACGTTTGTGAGCAGGGCGCCAAGCGCCTCGGCGGTGGCGGCATCTACCACCACGTCGCCCTTCTGGGCAACGCGTTCGGCTGCCGCGATACGCTCCAGGGTCCGTCCCGCCACCACGTCGATCAACTGAATCGCCGGGTCTCCGACCACGAACCTGCGCACGGCGCCCGCCGCTACCGCGGCCTTAACCGCGAGGGAAACCACCTCGCCGCCGGGCGTCGGTATCGCGGCGAACTGTGTCATGGCGCGCTGCATGGCCAGTCCGCAGGCGATCGCTCGCCTGCCATCGTCGCCGTCGAGCCAGCAGGTAATGGCATCGCCGCTGAAGTAGATTACGCTGCCGCCGTACAGATACAGCTCGGCGACGAGCGCATCGTAAACCCTGTTCAGGAAGTGCGTGAGCTCCTCCGCGCCGCGCTGAGGTCCGAGTGCGCGCACCAGGGTTTCGGTGAGCGGTGTGAAGCCGGAGATATCGGCAAAGAGCGCCGCGCCCGCGGCGACGGCTGGCAGCTCAGCTCCCTTTGCCATTGCACGCCGTCGATCGATGGGTATGAACGCAGCCAGCGCCGCGAGCATTTCGCTGTCGTTACTGCTCGGGTCAACTGCCATCTGGATACCTGCCATCGCCGAAGTGGCGCCCGCCGGGGTTTACGACTGTGCTCGTTCAGAGCTTCTACAGCGCTCAGTCTACACTGGTCATCTCCTATCGTACAGGGGCCTGGGCGACGTCGGCGTCAATCGAATCCCCGGCGTTTTGGCTAGAGATACGCAATCGAATGGGTAGACCGGAGATGCTAACCGAGCGATTTCGGCTATGAGCTGGTATCAGGCTATTGTTTAGGCGCTCCCGCCATGCTAGTATCGTGCCGCGAGGTTTCCAGAAGGATGGACGATAACATCGCCGCCTTCTCGAGCGTATCGGCGCGATTGGCTGCGAAATGCCGGCTAATAGGGGCGGTGCTTAACCGACCGGAGGCAGCAGGATTAAGATGGCTACCTTGGCAGGGCAGGCCGCGGACACGCGAACGACAACCGCGCGGTCGGAGCGCTCCGCCATGTCCGTGGGATGGTGGCGGATACGCGTCCTCTGGAGTTTGGGCATTTTCTGTCTGGCGCTCCTTCCCTACGCCGCCGCGATAGCTGGAACACCGGATGGTTCGTTCTTCCGCGGATCGCTCCGCCCCTCGACCGACGCGGGGATGTATCTCACCGCCCTAAGGCTGGGCGCAGAGGGCGAGTGGCTCTGGCACGATCCATTGGCGGTCCACGCGCCACCAGCCATCTTGATGTATCCGACATATAACTTCGCCGGGCATGTCGGCGCGCTGTTCCACGTCTCCCCTCGCACGAGCTATATCTTCTATCATGCATTCGCCGTCCTGGTGCTCTTCGGCACGGTATGGCGACTGGCATCTCTGTTCTTTAACCCGCGGGAACGCCGTTGGTTCACGGCATTTGCATTCTGCGCCAGCGGCCTGTACTGGCTCGACGCGCTGCTTGACACTATCGGCAGGGCGCCGGTCTCGCTTACGCGGATGGGCATGGAGAATCTCAGTGGTTTTAGCCTGGGGCTGATCGTCGGCCATCAGGCTCTGGGCATTGCCGGCCATCTTATGGCCCTCACCGCGCTGCTCGTCGGGCTATGCATGCAACAAAGTCCATACTGTTGGTGGTACCTGCTGTATGGCGCGGCCGGCACCATATTGATCGGATTCGCAGCACCGGTATTTCTTCCTTTGACGTTTATGGTCTTGGCGCTCTTCGTCCTCTGGTGGGTAGTAAGGGCGGCGCCGGGTGACCAACGCCTCTCCGCGCTACGCCGTGGGCTACTGGTTGGCGGCGTTGTTGGCGGGCCAGGCGTGCCGTTCGCGCTGTACTACTATTTCCTGTTCAACCATGGCACATGGAAGGGATTCCAGCACCTCTCGCCGCTCAACCCGCTCGAGGGTCTGCTGACATGGGGCGTGCTGGTGCCCCTGGGTATATGGGGCTGGCGCATGGCACCGCCCTCGCTCCGACCACTGGCGACCATCCTGGCCCTGTGGTGCATGTGCGCGATCTGCGGCACGGCACTGAACCTCTATCAGGGATCGCGATTGACTACAGGCGTGACCCTGCCAATCGGCGGCCTCTTTGCCATGGGGCTGATGCGATACAGCTTTACCGTGCGCCGCCACTGGCTGGAGGCGCTGAGCGTCAGCTTGGTGTGCCAGTACCTGTTCCTCCTCACCGCTTTGTTGAACGGCAATGCAAAGCACCTGTATAACAATGCTGCCCAGGAGCAGGCGCTGCAGTGGCTGGCGCTGCATGGAAATACGCGCGATGTGGTGTTAGCGCCTTTCTTCTTCGGCAATGTGGCGACCGAGGCAAGCCCTGTGCGTGTGGTAGCCGGGGGGTACGATCAGACCTACGACTTTGCCATGCGCTATCCGCAACTTCAAACGTTCTTTGGCGCCTCCTCGACGACAGCCGAGCGCCTGCACGTCCTCCGCGCTACCAGCGCAACGCTGGTGGTCTACGATGGCCACAATCCGTATGAAGGCCCATTCGATCCTCAGAACCTACCGGGCTTGCGCACGGTTTTCGTGCGTGGCGACGTGGCAATCCTTCGCGTGCCGCCGGGCATGTGATCGCGCACGTCAGCGGCGCACATTCTGGCTATCCATAGCCGACCTGCGCAACACTAGCCACCGACATCGGCCGGCTTTGGTGCTTACATGCCAGCTGTCTCGCCGCTGCTCACGAGCTCGGCGAGCCGATCGAGGCAATCGTTCCAGCCCTGCACATGGTTGTCCCGCTCGCCTTCGTCCGCGAAATGCGCGTGTCGCAGCACCACCTCGGTGCGCGATCCCATGCAATGAAACTCTGCCGTGACGATAGTCTCAGGGCTGTCGGCGCCCTCCCAAACCCAGCTATAAACCAGCTTTTCAGGCGTGCGTAGCTCGAGATACCGGCCGGTGACGCACAGCACACCCATACCTGGAAGGTCGGCGCTGGCAAAGCGATAGCGGCCACCTACATGCAGATCCACCTCGTGGGTGGTCTGGAAGCGCGCCGGCCACCACCACTGGGCCAACAACGGCGGCTCAGTCCATGCTTCGAACACCGTGTCGCACGACCCTGCAAAGGTCCGCCGAAGCTCGACCGTGGTAGATTCCGGTTGTATCGGTTCGGCCCTGCCCACGTGATTATTCGTCACGAGATCCCTCATTCCAGTTGAGTGGCCAATGCAGCAAACTGCTTATCGATTCCATTTCCCGCGTCTGCCGCCTATGCCGCGCCGCACGCGCTGGCTCCACGGCGAAAAGGCGACACAGCAGACCAGGAACAGCAGCCCGAAACCCATCGCGGCAATGATTCCCATAGCGCCGCCAATAGCGAGGCATGCAGCAGCACATGCCAGCATCCCGAGCGTCATCACTCCCTGGGCGATCCGCTGCCGCTTCCGAAGCTGAGCGAGCCGCAGGTTGTGCTGCCTGATCGGGTGCAGCTTCTTCACCGGCAGGGGAAAGGGAGCGGGGGCACCCGCCACGCGATTCGCCCCAATGTCAGGTAATCGCGAGTCCATGTTCGCGGCCGTGGTGGAGTGCCTGTCTCGCTCCTGAACCGCCTCTGGTGGCTCACCGCCCATGCGTTCCCTCCCGAGCACACTCCGGCAACGCCAGCGGTAGCGTATCATGCGGGCGCCCTATCCGCGACATCTCGTCGCGGCAACGCCAAGGCAGCCAGGGCGCTATGACTGGAGCGAGGCTGCAACTTCCTCAAGTCGACGCAGGAACTGACGATCTTCCAGGCGCTCAAGCACCGGTCGCGCTTGCTCCAGCGGAGCCGAGTCACCGGCCATCGCGGCGAGGACAATCCGCATGCGAGCGGCATGCGGAACAAAGCCATGCGCCTCCAACCGGTCGATGGCCTGGGCAAGCTGAGCGGGATCCTTCGTGCTGAGCGCCCGGCTCGCCTGAACAGCCTGGTCTATCGGGGCCACGTTACCAGTCAGTGCGGACGTCACGTTTTGGAGGACGCGCTTCGGAAGAGCCATGCCGCGCTCGCTCAGAAACATGAATGCGAGCGCCCTGTGTGGGCTGGTGAGGTTCCGGTGCCAGAAGTCACCCTCTGGATCGAGGTCGAGCCTACCAGGATCATCCGCGAGGTATGCGCTAAGCAGTGGGCGTAGATAGGCTCGCGGCTCGACGGACAGGAGTCGCTCTACAACCGCCGAGGCCATGTCAATCCCGGCGCGGTCTTGCCGCGCGACGGCCACGTGCAAGGCAGAGAAGAATCCGCCCAATAGGAAGCCGGCGCCGGGGTCCCGGCGCAGCTCGTCCCAAGCCTCATGCAGTGCGCCTTCCAGCCGCCCAAGATTGTCCCACCGTCCGGCAAGGCAGGCAGCCAGGGCGGCAAACGACACGCCGTTCGAAAATGTTATTCGGGGTTCTCCGGGACGGAGTTCCGCCAGCGTCCGTTCCATCACGTCGATGCTACGACCATATTCCCCACAGTTGACGAGACTATTGACCAACATGTTTAATGCATCACCGCGCTCCAGGAGACTCGACCCCGGCGCGGAAAGGCGGCGGCCGGCGGCTGCCACCGCCTCACCGTGATCGCCCTCCAATTGCACGATCGACGTGTATCCGTCCAGAGCAGCATGGAACATGTTCCACTCCTGGCGGCCCTCATAGTGCAAGGCCGCTGCCTGGCCGATTTCCCTTCCCTCGGCTACTTCCTCCGTGGTTATGTTGCCGCGCCAGAATGGCCAATACAGGTCGGCGACTTTCAACCGCCAGAGCTCGTCCTCATCGCCCGCGGCTTCGGCGAGGCGCCGTGCTTCGGTTCGCATGTCCACGAGCTCCAGCTCACTTGGGCGATTGGTTACGGAACCCTGCCAGCGCATGTAGATGATGAGCAGCTTTCGTATAAGCCGGGCGCCGCCTAGCGGATCCAGTTCTCCGGTTGCTCGCCACAGATCCAGTGCCTGTCGATAGGCCTCGGTCGAGCCGTCGCCGAAGCCGACAGAGTCGCCGAGCTTTTCGAAGAGCCTTGAACGTTCCTCCGGCTGGGCAATCTCGATGGCGCTCAATAAATGGTCTCGGGCCTCGGCATACGCCCCGGCGGAGCTGGCCAGTTCTCCAGCGCGCTCCAGAAAGTAGACAGCTCGAGCAGGATCGATGGGCAGCGGGGTGGGCACCGCCGACCGCCGGCCGAGCAGCACCGCCTCCCTGTAGTGATGTGCGATGAGCTCGGCGTATTCGTCGAGTCGATCGCCGGCCTGTTGCTCCAACCAGGAGGCAACGGCCGCATGAATCCGGATACGCTCGGGGCGTGAGAGCGTGCCATAGGCCACATCACGGATGAGCACATGCCGGAATGCGTAGGTATCGCCTTCCTCGGCCACGGTAAGATCTCGCGCCGCCAGTCCCTCACTTGCCGCGCGGATTTCAGCCGGGCCTACATCTTCCAAGATTGCCGCAAGCGTCGCAGGGCGAAAGGCGCGGCCCACCACCGACGCCGCTCGTATGACGCGGCGCTCGACCGGCGACAGTGCATCGAGCCGGGCAAGCACGGCAGCGTGGACGGTATCCGGCATCACGTCCGCACCGGGCTCGCCGGCGTTGGTTGACCGTTCTGCCAGGCTCCGCACCAGTTCCGTGGCAAAGAACGGGTTACCGCTCGATCGCTCCACAATGCGCTGCCGTGCCGTCTCGCCCAAATGCGCCCCCAGGTGTCCGACTAATTCCGAGGTCTGGAGCTCGCTCAGCGGCTTGAGGGCCAGCGCCGCAAAATTCTCTCGCCACCCGCCGCCCCAGCTCGGCCGGCGATCAAGCAGCTCGGGCCGGCTGATGGCAATGAGGAGCAAAGGAGCCTGGGTGCGCGGGTGCAGAACGTGTTCGACCAGATCGAGCAGACTGTCGCTGGCCCAATGGAGATCCTCAAAAACGACGATGCGCGGCGCTTCTCTGGCCAGCGTCTCGACCAAGAGTCGCCAGGCGTTGAATATGCTCTCGCGCTCGGTTAGCCCTTCACTCCTGATGCCGAGCGGCGCCAGAACCAGATCCGCCAGCCGAGCAGCGTCCTCATGGCCGTGTCCTCCCGCAAGGAGCCGAGCGACGACCAAATCCCGATCAGTGCCGCCAACCAAGTCCTCGAGCAAGCCACGGAGCGGCCAATAGGCGAGGGTCTGTCCGTAGGGCACGCAGCGGCCGGTCGCCACTTGCCAATCCGCAGCACCATCGCGTCTCGCAAGAAACTCCTCCAGTAGCCGGGTCTTGCCGATTCCCGCGGGCGCCACGAGTGACACGAGCTGTGGTCGGCGCTCCTCCAACGCCCACGACTGCATCAGCAAGAGCTGGGCCAATTCTCGCGTCCGTCCCACGAACGGTGGTCGCTCAGCATGCCGGATGGGTCGCATGCCAATCACGGGGAAGACGGGCAGCGGATCCCGTTTGCCCTTGACGACAACGTCACGCCTCTCCTCAAAAAGGAAGGCAGCTGCGGTCGCGACATGCGTGCGCTCGCTGGTGAGAATCTCGCTTGGACTGGCACACTGCTGTAACCGGGCCGCCACGTTGACCGCATCGCCGGTCACCAGGAAATCTCCGCTGGACGGATCGCTCACCGCGACTACCTCGCCGGTGTTGACCCCAATCCGTAGTGCCATCTGCGTGAGTACCGAGTCGTCCGCCACCGCTTTCCGTAGGGCAAAGGCGGCAGCGACCGCCCGCTCGGCGTCGTCCCCATGTGCGTGCGGCAGGCCGAAGACCGCCATGACGGCATCGCCGATGAACTTCTCCAGTGTGCCGCTGTGATCCGAGATAATCTGACGAGCGTGATCGTAGTATCGGCCCATCAGTGCGCGAACATCCTCAGGGTCGAGCTCCTCGCCCAGTGCCGTTGAGCCGGTGACGTCGGCAAAAAGGACCGTCACGAGTTTCCGCTCTTCAGGCACGGCGTCTCCTGCTGTCACATGAGGCTGGTGCTAGGTTAAGGGTTCCGGGTGTTCCTTACATTTCCGGAAACGTACGTGCGGCACGTCTCCTGGCACTCTCAGGGCGATCGAGAATTGGGGCGGGTCCTGATCGTGCCGCGTCGGAAGTATCCGGAAGCCCGCGGGACATCCCTAGATTACGCTGGCCACCATCGAGTTGCAAGGAGGCGCGAATGCCAATCCATACAACGCAAACGTTGGCCTCGGGAAAAACAACAGTTAAACATGAGTGCGCTGCTTGCGATAGCTGAGTATGGATCAGGCCGACGCACGCTCGGCGACGGCGGCAGCGAAGACGGCGTGGCTGGGCTCGCCGTCTTCGCTGCCGACCATAGTGCTGGTGGCACGACATCAGGCCGTGAACGACGGGCGCTCCCGGTGCACGTCTTGACACATGTGTGTGCCCAGCTATACTAGTCCGATGGGATAAGGCACCCCTGAGCGCGCGTGGCGCGCTCCAGCAAAACGGTCGCACCCTGGAGGCACCTCTGGGTGCGCGTGGCGCGCTTACGGCAAGCGCGATGCGTCCGATCGCCGGTCCCGCTCCGGCGAAGAGATCGACGCCGGCAACGGCGAACACCCAGTGAAGGAGTATCCTCGTGGCAGCAGACTACTTTCTCCAATTCTCCAATCCGATAGGAGGCCCGGCCACTAAGATCCCGGCCGGGGAGTCAAAAGACGCAGCGCACGTCGGCTGGGTTGGGATTTCTGATTTTTCGTTCGGAGAGACGAATCCGATAACTATAGGTTCGTCGTCTGGAGGCGCGGGCGCCGGAAAGGTCAAGTTCAACGAGTTTCAAATCACCAAAAGTGTCGACTCAACATCGCCCGCCCTATTTCAGCTGGCTGCCGCGGGTGCGCATATGCCGACTGTAGTGCTGGCGATCCGAAAGGCGGCCGGTGCTACGGTTAGCCCAGCTGATTATCTGAAGTTTGAGTTCCACTTGGTGTTCGTGTCGAGCATCGCCTGGAGCGGCGGAGGAGGGGAGGCTCCGGTCGAGTCGGTTACGTTCGCCTATGGATCACTTGGCATGGCCTACCACACGCAGAGCAGTACCGGTGCACTCTCGGCGAGCCCATTGGTGGGGACATGGAGTCAGATAACCAACACGGCAACCGACCCGACCATTCCCTTTACGCACCTCACGTAGCCCGGCTGGAGTACGACGATGAGCAACCTGGAGCAGACAGTTGAGGCTCTGCGGCGCCGAGTCGAGTCACTAGAGGCAGAAAAGGCGGAGGCTGCACGCCCTGCCAGGGACCGGCTTTCCCCAGATCAGGGGGCTAGCCGGCGACAGATGCTGGTGGGCAGCGTCGGCGTGTTGGGAGCACTCGCCGGCGGCGCGCTGCTCGGCGGCATCGAGCCCGCCATGGCAGCATCCGCGGCGCCACAAGCCGCCGTGCAGAAGCACGAAATCTTGCAGATTGCATTGACACCGCTGAGAAGTAACGGCGTGCACTGGGCACGACACGAGTGGCACCTGGGCCCTCAATTCGCGGGAGTGCATCTGCCTGCGGTCATTGCCACGGCAGCGGACGACTACATGGACCACGATGTCACTTCGACGTGCAGCTGTAGTGTCTTCGTGCAGGGCAAGCCGGGCGCCTACCATGCCGTGATCATGGTGCGCGGCATCCATGCACGTGCCGCCATCGTGCAAGTTCACGCCATAGCAGTCGCCGGCTGAAGCTCACAACTCGCCGGCGACTGGGCTGATTGGCCGCCGGCCCAACGCTCAGCCTGACTGGAAGACAAGACCACGTCACGCTTAACGATGCGCGACAAGCGCCTGCTCCGTTGAGGGGCTGTCCGCCAAGCGTAGGACAAAGCGGTGCAGGGTATATATTGGCCACGGGTAGCAACGTCTATTCCGTGGCCACCATGGCCTAAGGAAATCTGTACGGACGTTCTGCGACTCCTAGCGGTTAGTGGCCACGATGCGGAACGGTTCTTGGCCACGTGCGGTGGTCGACTTCTCTGGATGCCAACACTACTTGAGATCAGGTGGACCTTTCCAAACCAGCATTTCCTGCCCACAGAGGCAAAAGCAGGCTTCCAGACAGCCACGGTGACAGCGTGATGTGCGAAGAGTCGCCCTGTTCGTGGCTGCATGGTAATGCGAATCCATGCATAGGCATTTGCTGAGAACAGCCGAGCTACGAGGGGCCGCTTAGCCCCCGTCGTGGCACTGAAGCGACCTCGTCCGTAATACTTGCGCCGCTATCTCGATTGTTTCGCCTACAACAATCGAGCGCTGCTCGCAGCACGTTGGCGCAGGACTGGTCGGGCTCATACAAGGAGGCCAGGTCGCGAAGCCGTGGTCTAACTGGACCAAGCCGATGCCTGGGCAAAGGGCATGTGGTGGCCAGCGCAAGCTTGGCGGAAGAGGGTTTGCGTCGATCAGGAAGTGCGCTGGTACATCCGAGGATCAGCCGCCACCCCGGCATGCGTACAGCCCAAGGACGTACCCATGGCTCATGGCCGACTCCAGGCTGTCGACCTCCCAGACCTTACTGCGGCGGGAGACGGGGCCAACGGTGAACCAGAGCAGATCGCCCTTGCGATCGACGCTGACCAGAGCACGGGTACATCGTTCAGCCAGATGGTCAGGAATTCCATGGTTCGCGATGCTATGGCGATGCCGAGACACAACGCGCCGTGCCTCGCTCCTCAGTCAAATTGTCGTCCGTAGCTACCAGGATATGGCGCTTCCGCACTGTGTAGGCACTGCTCCACGGCAGCATAAGGTTCGTTCAGCTCGAAGGGCTATTGCAGGAACCCATCTGCTGGCAGTCCGCCTCCGACTGTCAGATCGACGCCAACCTGCGCCGAGCAGACGATGACCTGGGCATGATGGCCATCTCGGCGTGAATAGCTGTCCAGAAATGTTCGACCGTCCATTCTCGGCATCTGCAGATCAAGCACGATAATGTCGAAGGTACTCGCGACCGCACGATCCAGGGCTGTGCACCCGTCGACCGCTTCCTCCACATGGAAGCCCGCCTCGGTGAGCGCGACGGTCAGGAGACAGCGGACCGTGGGGTCGTCGTCGACAACCAGGATGCGTCTGGCTTCGCTCATGCTGCCCTCGGGTGCTGTTCTTGACCCTTCACGCGTCGCAGCAATTCGCACATGGCGGCTCCACCATGGGTGGCCTGCGCGTTGCACCGCGCGACCTGGCCATCTGTCATACACTCCGCATAAGGGCGACCCAAGGACCAGAAGGGCAGCGCGATCGGCACCGGTGGGCTCGGCCACGAGCACTCGGTGGATGGTGAACGCCACGCACATCGGCCAGGAAACGTCGCGATCGATCTCGGCGAGGCGCAAGCACGTCTGCTCGCCGGCCCGAAGGAAGGTTTTCAGCGATGCCAAGCGTGCCGTTGGCAAGGTCCCCCGTGCAACCGTGATCGTTCCCGCAGACATACGCTCTCGCTCTGGAAGGTCAACGCGTTGTCGCCCATCTCAGAGCGCTGCAAGACATCCATGATGTACTCCCATTTGTTCGCAGTTCCAGGCGGGTCAGGGTTGGTGCCAATGGCAATGCAGCGCAACGCGACGAGCAGACGACGGTTTCACGCGGCTTCCGCCGTCGCATCCTTCCCATGACCACGTACGGCCACGCTTGACGCAATCTCCATATGCCGGTGATAGCCCGGCACCGCCGCGGCTCAACTCGAGAATCCTGCTTCACCCACTTACCGTCCTGCAAGCCCGGTTGTCATCACTGCCGCTCTGATTCGGCGCTGAAAGATCACGTAGAAGATCAAGGGCGGAGTCGCGACCAGCGCCGCGGCTGCCATCAATGGGCCCACGGACTGGCTGGGCGCAAAGTTCAGTGCGGTGATCTCGACCGGCGCCGTGAACTTATCGTCGCTGCTCAGCGCGATTAATGGCCAGAAGAAGTCGTTCCAGGACGCCAGCCAGGTCAGCACCGCGAGAGTCACCAGCGCATTCTTGACCATCGGCAAATCCACACTCCAGAAGATCCGCACAATGTTGGCGCCGTCCATGGCGGCCGCTTCCTCCAGCTCGACGGGAATCGCCTGAAAAAACTGGCGCAGCAGAAACACGCCAAAGGCGCCCGCGGCGGCAGGCCATATCAGGGCATTGTAGCTGTTCAAGAAATGCAGATCGCGCATGAGCAAGAAGATAGGGATAAGCGTGACCTGTACGGGAACCATCAGGCTCAGCAGGATGATCCCGAAAATGACATTCGTGCCCGGCAGGCGCAGACGCGTGAACCCGTAGGCTGCCAGCGCATCTACCGTCAGTACGGCGAGCGTGGATGCCGTGGCCACGAACACGCTATTGGCAAGCGATCGCAGGAGAGGGCTGTCCAGACCGGCTTGGAAGAACGGCCGATAGTTGTCGAGCGTCGGATGGGGTGGGATCCAATAGACCGGGATATGTTGTGAGTCCTGCGGTGAATTGAAGGAGACCGCCAGCATATATGCGAACGGTACAATGGTGACCACGGTCATCAGGGCGAGGAAAAGATAGCGCAGTACGTCGAATGCCGCGTGCGGGCGCAACCGGAGCGTGGCGCTGGATGCCATGATTATCGATGCTCCCCTCCGTACTACAGTTCGAAGCGCTGGCCCAACAGTCTAAAGAGGGCGGCAGTAAATGCACCCATGAGGACGGCAAGGGCCACGGCGATGGCCGAGGCATAGCCAAGATCGTAGAATTGCCAGGCGTTCTGGTAGAGATACTGGACGATACTCAACGAGGAGTAGCCCGGCCCGCCGGAGGTCATGATGTAGTTCTGGGCGAAAACTTGAAGATGGGCAATGACCAGAATCACAAGGACAAAGAGGAGAGTCGGCCGCAGCAGGGGAAGCGTGATTGAGAAGAACGATTGAATGGTCCCTGCGCCGTCGATATGGGCGGCATCATAGAGGTCGTTCGGGATGTTGTACAGCCCCGCCAGAAAGATGAGCATCGGGAAACCGAAACCCCACCACACGGAGACGAGTGAGAGCGTGGGAATGACGGTCGTAGTGTTCGCCAGGAAACTGAAATTGCCCAGGCCAAAGGGTCCAAGGTAATAGTTGAGGGAGCCCGTGCTAATCAACTGGGTCATAATCACGCCCATGACCGCCGCGGACAGGGTGACGGGCGCGTAAAATATGGACTGGAAGAAGCTGCGACCGAAGAACCTATCTCGCACGGCAAGCGCAACTAACAGCGCCAGCGTCGTCTCGATTGCCACAGTTAGGCCTGCGAAGTAGACGGTGTTCTTGAGCGCCGTCCAGAAGAGCGTGTCGTCGATCAGTCTTTTGTAGTTGTCGAGCCCGGTGAACGGCTGGTGCGAGGCAAGAATCTCCCAGTGAAACAGACTCATGTAGAAGCCGTAGAGAATCGGCCCAATTGAAAACGCGCCGAAAAACAGGAGATACGGCGCTATGAAAGCATAGTGCGGTAGCCGTCGTACGGTACGCCGCCATCTGTCGTGCCCGCTCTCCTTACGCGCACCTTGTACGGCTATCAGACCGGTCTGCGCTGCCATTGCTCCTCCGTCCAGGGATTCCGGCATGCCTGCCCCATTTCGCTCTTACGGGCGAAAGGGGGCAGGCGGTGAGAGAAGGGTGTTAGCCTAGCGTCCGATTGATCAGCTGGGTAGCCTGCTGAAGGGCTGCCTTTGGCGAACTCGTCCCTGTAAGCGCCGCTCCCCAGGCGGCCATGTAATATGTCTGCTGCTGGTTGTAATTCGGGCTGTACCACTCCAGACGGCCGAAGTCGCGTTGCTCGCGGGACAGCACCCCGGTCCACCAATTGCTATTGATGGCAGGGAGCTTCTTATGCGATGTACGCGCCGGAATATGCCCAGATTCCAGCGATCCCCACGATGCCTGATCGGAGAGGAACGCGATCAGTCGGGCCACGACCTGAGTGTTCTGATCGCTGATTCCCGCCGGAATGGACATCACGTGCGCGGTCCACCACACGGCCTTCTGTTTCGATCCCCACTGCGGCAACGGATACAGCCGAGTGACTGGGTAGTTGAGGCTCTTGAACACCGTCTTGAAGTTGTTCAGCCACCAACTTCCCTCAACCACCATTGCCAAGCGGTTCGACGCATATAAGGGTCCGGTCGCAGGGACGTAGATGTTAGAGATTGGCACATGCGTATGATACTTCGTCGCAAGATCGGTCCAGTATTGCAGCGAGGCAACCGATTCAGGCTGGTCGAGCAGGCACTTGGTGTGCGCGGCATTGGTAATGGCGCCGCCTGATTGCCAGAGGTTGGAGATCTCGCTGTGGAAATACCAACCCATCGACACGCCGTAGTTCTGGATATTCCGCGAATCGAAGCCAGCCTGATCGGGATGGCGTCCGTGACTGTCCGTGGTCAAGCGAATGGCCCACTCGGTGAAATCGGGGCCTGTCATCGGCGGCTTGTCGGGATTCAGGCCCGCCTTGCGCACCAAATCCGTATTCATCCAGAACCCGATGATAGGATTCCACAATGGAATGCCGTAGACCTTGTTCTGCCAGCTGCCGACCGCGAGCTCGCCGGCGCTGAAGTCATTCTTCGGCAACAAATTCTGGCCAAAGATGAGGGCGTCAAGCGGCTGCAGCATATTGCGTGCGGCGAACTGTGGCAAACCGTAGGCGTCGTTGACGATGAAGTCAGGGGGTGAGCCGGCCAGAATGGAGGTTGGCACCTTCTGGTAATACACGCCCCAGTCAAGCGTCTCGTGGTGGATCTTGACGTCAGGGTTCTTCCGCACGAAGAGCGCGAGCATCTTGGCGAAAATAGCGCCGTCCGCGCCGCCCAGTCCATCCCAGATCGTGATCGTCTTGGTGCCTTTGCCGAGGTTGCTAACCACGGGCGTAGGAGGCGGAGCCGCAGCGGCATGAGCCGCGCCCGCCTGGGAGAGAAGTGTGCCGGATGCCGCGGCGGCCGCGGCGCCGGCGCCGGCCTTCTTGAGGAGTTCTTTGCGATTGATCGTGCCGTGCAAGCTATCGGATAACAACGGTGTACTCCTCTCGCCTCAAAGCAGACACAGGGATTCCGGTGGTATGCCCTTCCTACTGAACGCCAATCAGCGCATAGGCTTGCTCCTGCTCCGTCGGCATCGTGCCAATTCTCAACATCACGAATTGCAGCCGTAATGACAGCGATATCATGCACGCCACAATAGCGCATGCATCGCTCCCTGTCAAGCGGACACGTCCAGTTCGATCTCGCGGCGTAGATCTTCACCGCCGAATACACAGGAGATATTATGCGTTAACGTATCTATAGGAACCATATTGGAAGATAACCATGCGCACGACCTCGCTGGCTAGGGGGCGGCGTGTGCAGGGCGCGCCGGGCCGGCATGAGCCTTGACGGATGTAAACCGTTGTGCTACCGTTGGCCTTGATGACAGCGGTATCACGTGCCCAATTCCAGGAAGTGGTGGCGCCACGCTGAGCCGCGCACCGCCGCATCCTGGCACACGGGAGGCGCGGTGCCGAGAGCCAGACAACGCAGGCTGGCTGAACCGGCACAAGGGACAAGATGGAGTTGATGAGCATGCATGGAGTTGAACTGCCGTTGCACCCGCGACCGCAGCTCGCGCGCGATCAGTGGGTGAATCTCCGCGGCGCCTGGGACTTCGCTTACGACGACCACCGGTGCGGCCTAGACCAGGAGTGGCAAAATCGGCCTGACGTCTTCGACCGCGCCATCGTGGTACCCATCCCGCCCGAGTCGCCCGCCAGCGGCATCGGCGATACGGCGTTCCATCCAGTCGTGTGGTACCGGCGGACGTTCGCGGCTAGCCTGGACGAGAGCCGGCGCCTCCTCCTGCACTTTGGCGCCGTCGACTACCGCGCCTCCGTCTGGGTCAACGGCCAACTGGTCGTGACGCACGAGGGGGGTCACACGCCCTTCTCCGCGGACATCACCACCGCCCTGCGTGAGGATGGCGACCAGGTCCTGGTGGTGCGTGCCGAAGACGACCCGAGCGACCTCGGCCAGCCACGCGGCAAGCAGGATTGGCTTCCGGAGCCGCACCAGATCTGGTATCACCGCACCACGGGCATCTGGCAACCTGTCTGGCTCGAGTCGGTCTTGCGCGCGCACATTGTCGACGTGCGCTGGACGCCGGACGTGCCCGGACGCAAGCTCGGCCTGGCCGTCGCCTTCAGTATAGCCGGCAACGCGTTGTTGCTTCGCGCCACGCTCCGCCTCGGCGACCGTATCCTGGTCGACGACATGTACTCCGTACATGGACTGGGTCTGCTGCGCGACATCACTCTCGAGCGCGCAATCGCCAGCCTGGACTCGGATCTGATCCTCTGGTCGCCCGAGCAGCCAAGCTTGATCGATGTGACGCTCACCCTGCTGCAGGGCGATCGTGTCCTCGACGGGGTGCGGAGCTATGCCGGACTGCGCAGCGTCTCAATCGCCGACGGCCGCTTCCTCCTCAACGGTCAGCCTCGTTTCCTTCGCATGGTCCTGGAGCAGGAATATTGGCCGGAGTCGCATCTCGCGGCGCCTGGCGACGACGCCATCAGGCGAGAGGTCGCGCTCATCCGCGAGGCAGGATTTATCGGCGTACGGATTCACCAGAAGATCGAAGATCCCCGCTTCCTCTACTGGTGCGATCGCCTGGGCGTGCTCGTCTGGGGAGAAATGCCTGTCGCCTACCTGTTTTCGCCCACCGCCGCGACCCGCACGGTGAAGGAGTGGATCGAAGCGCTCCACCGTGATTACAGTCACCCCAGCATTGTTGCCTGGGTGCCGTTCAATGAAAGCTGGGGCGTCGCCGAATTGCCGCAAAGCGCGGCGCAGCGGCACTTGGTGCGGACGCTGTACCACCTGACCACGGCCCTCGATTCCACGAGGCCCGTCATCGGCAACGACGGCTGGGAGCACGTGGTGGGGGACATCATCACCGTGCATGACTATAGCTTCGACAGCTCCACGCTGCGGGCCCGCTATGGCACGCCGGAAGCGGTGGAGCGGACCCTTCACCAGATCCAGCCTCATGCCCATGCCATCGTATTGGACGCCCAAAGTCGACGCGATCAGGCGATCATGGTGACCGAATACGGTGGCATAGGCTATCGGCCCGATCCTGCTGTACCCTGGTATGGATACGGCACCGTCGCGGACCAGGGCACCTACCTTGCCAAGTATCGCGAGCTGGCCGAGGCACTCCTGGACTGCCCCTCGATCGCGGGCTTCTGCTACACCCAGCTTACGGATACACTGCAGGAAACCAACGGGCTGTTCACGGAAGCTCGCACGCCGAAGCTGGATCTGGCGCTCCTCCGGGCCGTCAACGCTCGCCCCTCTCTGGCGGTGCCGGGCGAAGTCATGGCGCGTATGCAGGATGTACGGGGAGAGGTTCCGTGGGTGCCCGTGAGCCCGATGCTGTCCAGCTGAGTTCGCGTAGGCGAGGAAGGTCACGAGCAGTGTCGGTCACTATTCGGGAGGTCGCGAACGCGGCCGGTGTATCGCAGAAGACGGTCTCGCGTGTCATCAATAACGAGCCTCGCGTGCTGGCGCCCACCCGTGATCGTGTGCTAGCCGTGATTAAGGACCTGGGTTTCCATCCCAATCCGCTGGCACGCGGGCTTGCCACCAAGCTGACCCGAAACCTTGGCCTCATTGTGCCCGACGTTGCCAACCCCTTCTTTGCACGCGGCATCGATGGCTGCGTGGCCGTGGCCGAGCAGCACGGCTATAATGTCTTCCTCGCCACTAAAGGCAGCAGCCTGCAGCGGGAAGTACAGCATGTCCGCGCGCTGCTCGGCCAGCATGTTTCCGGTATCATTTGCTGGGTCAGCGGCATTCCTGACGTCGCGCTGGAAGAGCTCATGGACGGCGTGGCGCACCACTGCCCCATCGTCTTTGTCGACCGCCCGCCCGATCCGGAGCCGGCGCGCCACCTGGTGCACACTGCCGTGCTGGTCGACCAGCGCTACGTAGGAGAGCTGGCGACCCAGCACCTGCTATCCGAGGGTCGGCGCGCCATCGCGTACATAGGTGCCACAGAGGCTGGTCTAAGCGGCTGGGTTCCGGCGCAACGGCGCGCAGGCTACCGCGATGCCCTGCGGTCGGAGGGCCTTGAGCCAGCCGAGCGCTGGGAGCGGCAGATGGGTTACGGCACTATTCGCGAGGGCATGATTGCGGCGTCGACGCTGCTTGCCCAGAGGCCCCGCCCCGATGCCTTTTTTGCCTACAACGACCTGCTGGCAGTGGGCGCGTTGCTGGCGTGCAAGCGCAAGGGTCTGCGGGTACCGGATGATATCGCCATTATCGGCGTCGACAACACGGAGTTGGCGACGGTGACGGATCCGCCGTTGAGCTCGATTCGTCTCCACCAGTTCCAGACCGGATCGCATGCTGTTGCCTTGCTTCTGAGTCTGCTCAAGGCCGCTACCCCGGAGGAGTCTGCGGCGCTCTCCGAAACGAGTCTGCCGTTGCCCGACTTGGTAGTGCGCGGATCGACCAGTCTGCGTTCCCTTGCTCTGCCATCGCTGGAAGATATCGACGGCCTGCCATGAAGGCTGCCTGCTTCCGGCCCCGAACCACGCCTTGAAAGGCTGTGTGACGATGAGTACGGCCGTACCGACCACCATGCGGGCGGGGCGTTTCCTCGGTGGGGGTCGCATTGCCCTTGAGAGCAGGCAAGTGCCCGCACCCGGCCCAGGCGAGGTGCTGGTGAGAGTCCATGCGTGTGCCACCTGCGGCAGCGACCGGCCTGCCTGGGAACACGGCTCGAGCATAACGCCCGGCCACGAAGGCTCCGGTACCGTCGTGGCATGCGGCCCTGGCGCCACGCTTCCAATCGGTACGAGGGGAGCAATCTACCTCGTCGCGTACTGCGACGCCTGCCGCATGTGCCGGCGCGGTGAGACTGGAGCCTGCCTGCGAAAGGAGCGCATGATTGGCTTCACGCACGACGGCGCGTATGCAGAGTACGTGGCTGTGCCAGAGAGATGTGTCCTGCCCATCGACCCTGAAATGGACCTCGACAACGCCAACATGCTGCTCGACGTGCTCGGCACCACATTCCACGCGATCCGGCGTTCTCGGGTGGCGCCAGACCAGATCTTCGCTGCGTGCATTATGGGTGCCGGCCCTATCGGCCAGGGCGCAATTATCGCGCTCCGCGGGTTAGGAGTGTCCAACATCTATGCTGTCGATATCAACCCATTCCGGTTGGAGATGGCGACCAAGCTCGGCGCACTGGCAATCGACGGTCGTGAAGGCAACGTCGTGCAGCGCATCCGAGCGGCGGTGCCAGATGGGCCCGACCTTGTGCTGGAAGCGACCGGGAATCAAGTGGCCCAGCGGCAAGCGATCGATATGGTTGCGGCCGATGCCCCGGTCGTCGTCGTGGGGCATTCGCCAAACCCATTCGAGGTCCGCTCGAGCGTCGACTTGATTGCTCAGGAGAAGTTGCTCATTGGTTCCGAGTATTTCGGCGTAGCGGAATACCCGGACAATCTCGCGATGCTCCGCATGGGACACGTCGATCCAATGCCCGTGATCACCCATCGCATGCCGCTTGACCAGATTGAGGAAGCATTCAAGTTGTTCTGGTCGGGAGCGACCGGGAAAGTGCTGATCTATCCATGACCGTCTTGCCAACGAATGCTCAGTTGCGTGTCGCGGTTATCGGCTACGGCGGGTGGGGCAAGGTTCATCTGGAGGCCTACCGCAGTAATCCGCTAACACAGCTGGCGGCCCTGTGTGGGCGCGATCCAGAGCGCGTTGCCAAGACGGCGACATGCTATAGTGCACACCCGTATACCAACATCGGCCAGATGCTAGAAGCGGAACGGCCCGATCTCGTGTCGGTAATTCTGCCGGACGCCAAACACTTCGAGCCGACATTGCAGGTACTCGAAGCGGGCATCCCTTGTTTCGCAGAGAAACCGCTCACCATGGACCTGGGTGAGGCTGAGCGCCTACTGGCAGTAGCGAAGCAGCGTGGCGTGCGTTTCGGCATCAACTTCAACCACCGATACAGCACGCCGTTTCAGCGCGCCAAGGCGTACGTGGACGGCGGCAAGCTTGGCAGACCAGCGTACTTCCTCTGGAAGTTCACGGGCGGCCACTTCCCCGAGGGCCAGCCCTCGCTGCAGCACCTGTTGTACATGCAGAGCCACGGCTTTGACATGCTGCGCTGGCTTGGCGGCCCGGTGCGCGAGGTCAGCGCGCTAGGTGCGGATCCTCGTGGTGAGGGATTGCTTACCACGGCCACCGTGTTGTTGTCTTTCGCAAGCGGCGCGGTGGGCACGCTGATCGCCAGTGTCGACGGCAGCTATGCCGACCCGCACAACCATGAATTCGAATGCCTTGGCCTGGGTGGCCGCATTCGTGTCACGGGCGTCCTGCGGCGCTTCGAATGGTCACCGCGCGCCTCACGCGAGGGAACCACCATCTGGGAACCCGGATTTTTCGATGACCGCGCGCGCGATTTTGCGGCTACCACGGCGACGCATATCGACCGTTTCGTCAGGGCGCAGTTGGCGGGAGAGCCTGTGCCGGTGCCGGCCGAAGATGGACTCGAGGCTCTAAAGCTGGGCCTCGCTGCCATAGAGTCGGCGCAGACCGGCAGGCGCGTGCTCGTCGAGTCGTCGAGTTAACTCCGCTCCGCGGCCTTGATGGGAGCTCGGGGCCATTTAAATGGTGAAAATATCGACCCCCCTCCGGGCTGCGACGCCTGCCCTGCAGAATTGGACGGGTGCGCGATCCATCGGGACACGGGTATAGACAAAGCGTCATAGGTGCTCTCTCTCGCTGCCTGATCGCTCCACAACCAAGGCCAAGCAGTCACCCGCTTCGTCCGAAGAATGCACCGCTCGACTGTTGCCAGCCACTTCGACTTACCGAGAGATATGCGCCAATAGCTTGTTTCCAAGAAGACAGGCCAAACAGCTCAATAATCTCTCCAGCCTCATGGTTGTGGCCATTGCCGTAACGCATAAAGTTGCACGACCGGCAACTGCTCCGTTGTGGAGACGTCCGCCAAGCGCACGACAAGCGATGCAGAGTATAAGTTGGCCACGGCAAGAAACAACTATTACTTGGCCACCGTGGCCCTAGGGATTCTTTAGTGACAGCCAACGCCCCTCTGGTCTCTCCCGCGTACGGTGTATACTGACTTTTAGGACCAACAGTATTGCGAAGGTCCGCCGCTAGGGGTGCGCATGTGCGCTGAGAGGTGGCTTTAAGCCATCAACCCTCTGAACCTGATCCGGTTAGTACCGGCGAAGGGAAGCCGCAACGGCGCTTAAAGGGAAAGAGCCGCCGGCTCCCACTAACGGGAACCGGCGGCTCTTCGCGTTGTACCGGCACTATCCGTGCCTGTGCTGGAAGGAGCGCCTAGCCATGGAGGACCCTCTCGCCGGTGCCGCTCCGGCGGCGTTCATGGGCTTGGAGCCATCTGTCGCCGACCGCGCAGCCGAGCCACTGCCAAGCCGAACACTGGCGGTTCACCGGGCCACACTGGAAAAGAGGCGGGACCGTGCATAGTCCGCTCGTCACCGTCGAACACGTAAGCCACGCCTTCGCGCGTGGCCGCGATCCCGCTATCCAGGCCTTGCAGGATGTGTCGTTTTCCGTGGAACAGGGCGAGTTCGTCAGCCTGGTCGGGCCCAGCGGTTGCGGGAAAAGCACCATGCTGCGACTGCTCGCCGGGCTGGATACGCCGTCATCCGGCTCCCTTCGGATCGAAGGTGCTACTCCAGGCCAACTGCTGGGCGCTGCCGGTTACATGCCGCAGCGCGACCTGCTGATGCCCTGGCGGAGCGTGCTCGATAACACCACCGTGGCCCTGGAGTTCGCCGGCGTCCCTCGCCAGGAGGCACGCGAGCGGGCCCGCGCCTTGCTGCCCATCTTTGGACTCGAGGGGTTCGAGCGAGCACACCCCGCGACGCTGTCCGGCGGTATGCGGCAGCGCGTCTCACTGCTCCGCACGGTGCTGGCCGGGCGGCGCCTGCTGCTGCTTGACGAGCCGTTCGGCGCCCTGGACGCAATCACCCGTAGCGACCTTCATGAGTGGCTCGCGGGCGTGCTGGCGAAGCTCGACGCCACGGTCATCTTGGTGACACACGATCTGGAGGAAGCCGCCTTCTTATCGGACCGTGTCTACGTGATGACCGATCGGCCCGGCCGCATCGCCGCCGCAATAGCGGTCCCCCTGCCTCGGCCCCGCTCGTACGAGCTCACCACCAGCCCTGCCTTCGGCGAGGTGCGGCGAGAGCTCATGACGGCACTGCGCGAGGCACGCCGTCCGCTCGCCACGGCCGCTAGGCTGGTGGGATGATGAAAAGCCAGGCCCAACTTCAAGCTCCCGCCGTGGCACGCGCCGCGCAAGAGCTCACCGAGACGCCCGAGCGTGGCAATCTCGGGCGTGGACGCGGCAGGCGGCGCACCGCGGGCTGGCTGCTCTCGGCGCTGATCGTGGTGCTGCTGATCCTGGCCTGGCAAGCCGCCATCTGGATCGGACACCTGGAGTCGTTCGTGTTGCCAACCCCGCGCCAGGTGCTGGCCGTGTTTGGGCAAAGCGAGACCCGGTCGCTGATCCTCGATAATATCAGTCCCACGCAGACGGAAGCGAT
>JAQBPC010000414.1 GCA_028287725.1 Chloroflexota bacterium
GCGTGACCATTTCCGTGAGGATGACCATGCGTACCGGTGCTGTGTTTCGTATCGTGCGAGACAGGTTCAGGCGGTGGCGCGGGCGGCTTGTATGCGCCGAACTGCCCCTGGTTTTCCTGAGCGGCACGGACTACGGCCCTCACGTCGACAGTCGCCGCGCTGGCCGCGGCGGCCGCCATAGCCGGAGCGGCGGCAGGCTGATGCTTTGCCCGCTTCGCGGCTGCCTCGCAGCTGGGGCATACCGTTTTCTTCGCCGATGGCGTCTTAAAGCTCTTGCCGCAGACGGAACAGTGGACTTTGATCTTGTTCATCACCCTACCCCCGCCCAAGCAGACTCCGCGCGATGACAACACGCTGAACCTGGTTTGTCCCCTCATAAATCTGCGTTATCTTCGCATCGCGCATGTGGCGCTCCGCCGGAAACTCCTTCATGTAACCATAGCCACCGAAAAGCTGCAAAGCATCGGTGGCGACGCGCATGGCAGTATCGCCTGCGAATAATTTGGCCATTGCCGACTCCTTCGTGCACGGAATGTGGCGCTCGCGCAGTTCTGCGGCCTGCAGTGTGAGGAGACGGGCGGCCTCGATAGCCGTGGCCATGTCGGCGATCATAAACTGTATCGCCTGGAACGATGTAACTGTCTGGCCGAATTGCTTGCGCTGAGCCGCATATTCTATTGCATCTTCAAGGGCTGAACGCGCGATTCCAACGGCCTGAGCAGCAACTCCGATGCGCCCAGCATCGAGCGTATCCATGGTAATCTTGAATCCCTGACCCTCCGCTCCGAGCAGATTAGCGGCCGGAACAACACAGTCGCGGAATATCACCTCCGTTGTGGCGGACCCGCAGATACCCATCTTGTGCATCGGCGGACCGAACGACAGGCCAGGCATTCCCTTTTCAACTATGAATTCGCTGATGCCTCGATGTCCGGCTTCTTTGTCGGTCACGGCCGTTACAACATAGGTGTCCGCCACACCGCCGTTCGTGATGAACGTTTTTGTGCCGTTCAGCACATAGTGATCGCCCTTGCGGACGGCGGTGGTTTTGATGCTTGCCGCATCGGAGCCTGCGCCCGGTTCCGTCATCGCCAGAGCTCCGAGCTTCTGGCCCGTGGCAAGTGGCGTGAGAAACTGACGCTTCTGATCCGCCGTGCCATACATCAAGATCGGCTCGGCACAGAGAGAGATGTTGACGTCCAGGATCAACCCAGTAGTGGCACAGGCTGCGCAGAGCTCTTCTACAATCATGGCGAAGAGCACGTAGCTCTGGCCCGCGCCACCATATTCTTCAGGAAGACAGACACCCATGAGACCAAGCTCGCCCATCTCTTTGACGAGGTCCCAGGGAAACTCTCCCGTACTGTCGATGTCTGCAGCTCGCGGCTTGACACGATCGCGCGCGAATGCGCGAACCGTGTCCATTATGAGCTTTTCGGTGTCGTCAAGAACGTACGGCATCATGCGGTTCCCTTCGGTCACCCTACATTTACCGTATGGTAACGCCCGTGGCTACAAGAGCGGATCCGACGGTCAAAGCGCTTCTACTACGATCGCGTCGCCCTGAGCGGTGCCACTGCATATTCCTGCCAAGCCGTACCTTGCGCCGCGCCGCCGCATTTCATACACAAGCGTCATCAAGATGCGTCCGCCCGAAGCGCCGATCGGATGACCGACGGCTACCGCGCCGCCGTTGACGTTGACCTTTTCCAAGTCCAGGCCGAGTATCGTTGCACAGACGAGCGGCACGGCCGCGAACGCCTCGTTAATTTCCACGAGCTCAATATCTCGCAACGTGAGCCCAGCCTTCTTGAGGGCATTCGTGATGGCTTGCGCGGGGACGGCATTCATGTGATGCGGCTCCATTGCCGCCTCGCCACTTGCCAGAATCCGCGCAAGGGGCTTGGCGCCGATTTGCGCGGCACGTGACGCACTCATAAGGACTAGGGCCGCAGCGCCGTCATTCACACCTGGAGCGTTGCCCGCCGTCACGGTGCCCGATGCTTCGAAAGCGGGCTTTAGCGCGGCAAGCCGCTCAACGGTCGTATCGGGACGCGGCGGTTCGTCCGCACGCACCGTCATACTTTTCCCCTTGCCCTGAGGGACCTCGGTGGCCACGATTTCCTCGTCGAACTTGCCCGCCAGTTGTGCGGCGGCAAAGCGCTGTTGGCTGCGGGCCGCGAATTCGTCTTGCTGCTGTCGACTAATCTCATGATCCTTGGCGCCGCTGCTGCCGTAGATTCCCATGTGGACCCCATTGATTGGACACCACAAGCCGTCTACGATCATGGAGTCGCGTAACTCTCCATTGCCCATCCTGTAGCCCCAGCGTGCTTTATCGAGCAAGTAGGGGGCATTACTCATGCTCTCCATACCACCTGCTACGATGGTCTCAGCCTCACCATACTTGATCAAGGTCGCTGCCAGACTGCATGCCTTCAGAGACGATCCGCACACCTTATTGATTGCTAGCGACGGCACCTGGGCAGGTATTCCTGCCTTGAGCGCAACCTGGCGCGCCGGTATCTGGCCAAGTCCATCCGGCAGCACATTTCCCAAAATGACCTGGTCGATGCCTGCTGGGTCCAGTCCAATGCGAGAAATGGCCTCGCGAACGGCAATGGCGCCGAGATCTACAGCGCTCAGCGGGCTCAGCACACCCCCGAATTTGCCAAACGGTGTTCGCGCTGCGGCTACAATAACAACATCCTGGAGCTCCATTGACATAATAATCTCCTTTGGCGCGAGCACGTGCGGATCTCAGGCGCTGAATTTCGTCCATAAGCGAGGACAGATGTTTGGGACTTGGTCGTCTGTGTTTGATGTTACGTCACGCGCGGGTCTCCGCCGATGCGAGGTCGGAATTTCGCGCCCGGTGCGCCGCTCGTAGGCATATTGGGCTACGTACAGCATGGCTTCGCACTCGGAGACAGAATCCGGCTCGGCGAGATCAGCTAAGGAATCGGCATCTTGCAGTGCCTCGTCATATACGCTCTCGCCCTGCGCTATGAGCCAGCCCAGGAAGTACTCGAAGCCATCGTCCGATGCGCCGTAGTTGATGATGTATGCGGCTGCCCACAGTTCGCGAGTATAGGCGCGGGCGATGAGCTCGTAGAGGATGCGGTCAAACGCGATG
>JAQBPC010000422.1 GCA_028287725.1 Chloroflexota bacterium
AGGAGGCGTCAATAGTCCTGTCCGTGCCTTTCGTGCCGTGGGTCGTACGCCAATCTTCATCGATCATGCGGAGGGGCCATATCACTTCGATGTCGACGGTAACCGCTATATCGATTATGTTGGCTCCTTTGGCCCGTTAATCGCCGGTCATGCGCATCCGGCCATCGTCCGAACGGTGCAGGAGGCGGTCGCTCGTGGCACCAGCTACGGCGCGCCGACAATGCTGGAGGTTGATCTCGCGCGTGCGATTCATCAGGCCATGCCCTCGATCGAAATGGTGCGTCTTGTGAACTCGGGCACTGAAGCGACGATGAGCGCGTTGCGCCTTGCCCGCGCGTTCACCGGACGCGAGATAATAGTGAAGGTCGAGGGCGGGTATCACGGCCATGCCGATGGCTTACTCGCGCGCGCGGGATCGGGTCCATTAACTCTCGGCGCACCGGACAGTCCCGGTGTGCCCGTGGCATCGGCCATGTGCACGATCAACGTCCCATTCAACGACATCAGCGCCCTCGATCAAGTTTTGGCCACGTACCCGGTAGCAGCATTTATTGTTGAGCCTGTACCTGCCAATATGGGCGTGGTACGTCCGCGCCAAAAATATCTCCGGCTTGCGCGCGAGCTGACCAGGCAGCACGGCGCCCTCCTCATTTTCGACGAGGTAATTACCGGCTTCCGTCTGCTCTATGGCGGCGGGCAGGCGGTATACCGTGTGGAACCGGACCTAACGTGTTTGGGAAAGATCATCGGCGGTGGGCTGCCCGTTGGCGCCTACGGAGGACGGGCCGACATTATGAGTACGGTCGCTCCGGTCGGACCGGTGTATCAGGCCGGCACATTGTCGGGGAACCCGCTGGCGGTAAGCGCCGGGCTTACCATGCTCGAATTGCTGCGTGAGCCAGGAGTGTATGAGCGCTTGAACCGGCTTGCCGGTCGCCTGGCTACCGGCCTTCGTGCTGGCGCGAAGAAGCATGGCGTGCCCTTGCGTGTGCAGCGAGTTAGCTCGCTGCTCACCGCGTTTTTTACGGGCGAATCGATTCGAAGCTTCGACGACGTTCGCACATCGAACACGCAATATTACGCCCGGTTTTTCAATGCCATGCTCGAGCGCGGAATCTACCTGGCGCCGTCACAGTTTGAAGCCGCGTTCGTCTCGCTCGCGCACACCGAAGAGCTCATTGATGCCACGATTCAGGCCGCGGACGCGGCTCTCGCCGAGGTGCGCAAGCTCGGGCCGCTTCAAGAAAGTTAAATTGGACGCCGTCGGGCCATCAGTGTGGTGTCTCCGCTGCTTGGAAAAATTGCGCTCCACGCTGGGCTCGCCTTCCGAGTCGCTGCCGCTTCGAACGTAGGACTTGTCTCGAGGCAACGCTGAGTTCATTGGAGCATGAAGCTGCAATATACGCGATCGCAAGTCTTTCTGGGAGTAGATGGCGGGGCATCGGGAACCCGCGCTCTCATAATTGATGCATCCGGAGCGATACTCGGCGCCGGTACCGGCGGTAATGCCAACCATGCCGGGCAGGGCTACCGGTCCGCGGTCTCTCACATTACCCATGCTGTGCACGGCGCATGTCGGGAAGCGCAAATAGCGCTGGAACATATTTCATTTGCTCACTTCGCGGTTGCCGGTAACGACGTCGAGGACGACCAAATCCAGCTCACGAAGTTGCTGGCTGAAGAACTCCCGGATCTGAAGTTTTACGTCACCAACGATGTATGGGCCGGCCTAAGGGCAGGCTCTATAGACGGAACCGGTATTGCCGTGAACTGCGGCAGCGGCGCCGGCGCCGTTGGCCGATCCCCAACCGGCGCCCAGCAGATGATAGCGGACCTCGGCTATATGTTTGGCGATTCTGGCGGCGGGAATCAAATCGGGGTGGATGCCATTCGGGCAGTCGTTCGGGCCTGGGACGGCAGGGGTGATGCGACCTCTCTAACGGATGCCGTGCTGAACTTGGTCGGGCTATCTGATACCGCCGCGCTCTACCTGGCGCTGTATCGCGAGCAGGTTGGAGCAGCATTGATTCGGCAGTGCACCCGGCTGGTCTTTCAATGCGCCGCGAGTGGGGATACCGTTGCGATTGAGATTCTGACCAGAATCGGCGCGGAATTCGGCCGCTCGGCCGTCGCGCTTGCGCGACGGCTGACAATGCAGGACCTTGCGTTCCCGTTCGTCCTGACGGGCGGCGCGATCCGAACCCTCCAGAGTCCGCTCGTTGAGGCGGCGGTGGCGCAGCTACAATCGGTTTGCCCGCGTTGCCGGCCGACCTCACCTCGCTTGATGCCTGTCGCGGGCGCCGCGCTGCTCGCACTTGATGCTAGCGAAGTGCCGGTCACGGAAGAGCATTTCTTGCGCTTAAGCGCCCAGGGCCAAGGTTGGCATCCCGAGGAAAGATATGCCTGGTCGGGAGAGGAGAGTCAGTCTTGAGAGTTGGCATGGTTAGGACCGGCAGCACCTCTTCGCCCCAATCGGTCAAAGCGCGCCGCGAGACTTCCCGACTCTCCGGCCTTCTGCCGAAGGACAACGACGCGCCAATTCTCGAGGCCGGCTTGTAGGGGCGCGCACAGCTGCGATGCGGCCCCACATGAACAAGCTTGAAACCGATCCGTGCACATCCTGCGCCGACCTGGTTGATATGCTATTGCTAGCATACAAAGAGTATTTGCTCGAATTTGTCTAAGACAAACGTGGCCGTGAGGATATTTTATGACCCTAATGTTGGATGAGATCCGCGAACAACCGGAAGCCGTGCGGCGCACCATTCGTGCTG
>JAQBPC010000424.1 GCA_028287725.1 Chloroflexota bacterium
CCTGGTACTCAACATAGGGCACCGTGGCGCCGCGGCGCGCCGGCACGCTTCCACCGGCCACGCTCAGATAGTCGAGGCTCACGTTGCCATTGCTACCACTGCCATATGCATACGACAAGGTGTTCACACCGGCTCTCAGGGACAATATATCGGTCTTGTCGGCCCAAGTACGCCCGCTACCTGTCGGCGGCAGTGAAATTTGCTGCGGATTGAGGCCGTTGGCAAGCACCGTGAGCGTCTTGGCTGCCGGAGCACTATTGGCGTAGCGCAAGCGCACGCTGTACAAGCCGTCGGCCGGGATACTCACGGCGAAGACGGCAGTGGATCCAACCTTGGAGAAGCCGGTCACGTACCCGCTGCCGGAGTGGTTGGGAATTCCACTGCGTACAACGGGCCCTCCGGTGAGCCACGCGTCTTCCGCTTCGTACCGTACCTGGCTCGTGACCGCCGCCACTCCTCGAGGAGCTGTCGCGCGCGCATGCGCCGGCGTCTGCCAGGACGGCGGTGCGACGAGCGCGCCGCTGAGCATGAGCCCACCCGCAAGCGCCAATCGCGTGAAGGCGCCGGCATACCGCTTACGCGCAACGTCCATGCTTACCCCCAATTCCCGCGTCGCTCCATGCTCATTCGTCGATTCACTCTGTCTGACACCCATTGCCCAACCACGGCCGGCGCGACGTTGTCATCCGCGACTCACCCGAGCTGGCGGCCTGTTCCGGTTGCCGCGCCTTAGCCGGTTAGCCCGGTCAGGGAGATGCCGCGAATGATGTGCCGCTGGAAGATTATGAACAGCAGGATTGGCGGTATGCTTGCCATACCGAACGCCGCGAACAGGACGTTATTAGGAGTACCAAGACTCCGATTGTGCCAATTCTCAAAGAGGTTGACCATCAGCGGCATGCGATCGTAGTCGGACTGCATCAGCACGTACGGCCACAAGAAGTCCTTCCAGGAAGCCATGATGGTGAGAATACTGATCACGGCCAAGACAGCCCTGGACATTGGCAGCACGATGCGGATCAGCAGGTCCCACGCATTGGCCCCGTCAATCCGCGCGGCATTGATGATTTCATCTGGGATGTCGTCAAAAAAGCTCTTGAGCAGGAATAGGTTGAATGCGTTCACCGCCTCCGGCAGGAGCACGCCTAGATAGGCATAATTGCCGCTACCGATATTCCAGTGCACGAGCGGCAAGCTGGAAACGTTGACGTACTGCGGAATCAGGTACGAGACGGGCGGCACCAAAAGGGTTGCGAGAAAGAAGCCCAACACAACACCGCCAAAAGCCGGCCGCAGCTTGGAGAGGGAAAACGCCGCGGTAACCGATATGACGGCCTGAAAGAACCATGAGCCGGCGACCAGAATGAGCGTGTTCCTGAGGTACAAGCCCAGGTTCAGCAAATCCCAGCTATTCTTGAAGTTGGCCCAGTCCGGATTGCTGGGAATCCAGGCCGGCGGCAGCGTGGCGATGTCTATGGATGTCTTGAGACCGTCCGTGAATAGCCAGTACATGGGAACAAGGGTGGTCAGGGTCAAGAACGCGAGGATCGCGAACACAAGCCAGTAGCCGATGCGAACCGACAGCCGGCTGCGTTCAAGCGGCGAGATCAGGGTTCGCTCATCCGCGGACTCTGATCGCCGCCTGCGCCGGGCCGCGATCGCTACCGGCGCGGGTAGTTCAGCTGATTGCGATGGCAGCGTAGCCATGCTAAAGCTTCTCTCCTCCTGGCCTTAAATGCGGGTGAAGCGGCGTGTGACGATGAAGTACAGGATGGAGAAGAACCCCAGCACAAAGAACAGCACCACTCCCAGCGCGCTTGCCTCCCCCCACTGTCCGTAGGTGAACGCGCTGTTATATAGCAAGATCATGACCGTGGTCGTGGCGTTGGCGGGGCCGCCGCCGGTAAGCGCCCACGGTTCGGTGAAAATCTGCATGGTGGCGATGATTTGCAGGACCAGCATAATCAGCATGATCACGCGTATTTGTGGCAGGGTGATGTGGAACAAGCGTCCCCAGAACGAGGCGCCGTCGATCTCTGCTGCTTCATAGAGGTGCGCGGGTATGCCTTGAAGCGCGGCCAGGTAGATGAGCATGGTGCCGCCCGCTGCAGCCCAGGTCGCAACTGCCACAAGGCTGCCCATGGCCTGGCCCGGGTCCGCGATCCACGACTGCGGGCCGATGCCGATCCAACCAAGCACCTCGTTGAAGAAGCCGGTGGGATTAGGATCATAGAACCACTGCCATACGAATACGCTCACCAGAGGCGGCAGCACCACCGGCAAGTAGAAGGCGGCCCGGAAAAAGGCGCGGCCGTGGCGCATTTCGCTAATCGCCAACGCCAGACTAATGGGGATGATGTAGCCGGCAATCAAGGCATAGGCGGTGAACTTGATGGTATTCGCCCACGCTGTGCCGAAAAGCGGATCCGCGAACAGGGCGCGGTAGTTATCAAGCCCAACCCATGGGCTGGATGCACCCGGCGTGAGGTTCACGTTCTGAAAGCTGAGGATGAACCCCTTGATGATCGGATACCAGGCGAAGAGCGCGTACGTGAGAAGCGCCGGCAGCAGGAAGAGATAGGCCGTGCTGTTGCGCACGATTACCCGCCTCAAGCGCGCAACCCCGGTCTTAGGTGGCGCCAGGGCCGGTCTCGATACGGTTTTCAACACAAGCGACATCGCGATTTCTATCTCTGCCTGCTGTCAGTACGCCCTATCTATTACTTAGCGCTATCCAGGATGGTCTGGAACTGCTTCGCCGCCGTGTCCAGCAACGCCTTTGGATCGGCGGATTTGCTGGATAGGACCGATTGAACACAGACGTCGAGCAGAGCATACATCTTCTGTGTTTGCAACCGGGGCTCGGGCAACAGCTTCAATGTACTATTTGCCTGCACGAAAAACTTATAGTTCTGCACCGGCACGTTGGCATACCGCGCATCAAGGGCATCGAGCGCCGACTTGAGCCCTCCAACGTAGGCGACACTAGCCGGAATACCGACCGCACCGCCGCCGGCCGCCTGGCCCTTGTCGAACGCGTCCCTGGACGCCAGGTCGAAGTAGCGGAACTGCGTGAACTCCAGGGCAGCCCTGGTGACCGCATCCGAGGCTTTTGGCTTGATGAGCTGCACGTCGCCACCCATGAGGGTTGCATTTCCCCCACCTTGCGGCATGCCGG
>JAQBPC010000431.1 GCA_028287725.1 Chloroflexota bacterium
CACCTCCATGCCCGTGGAAGTCGTACTGGATGGCAGTCTGGTACAGGTTGAGTCCGATCAGCAGGGTGTTATTCTCCGGCCCGCCAAGGCTTGTCAGCACCGTTGGGGCAACGAACTCTTGCAGGGCGCCAATTAGGGTGATCACTGTAGCGAAGAGAATCACCGGCGAGATCATGGGAAGGCTGACGTTCAAGAATCGACGCACCGGGCCAGCACCATCGATTGCGGCCGCTTCGTACAGCTCTGTGGGCACACCTTGCAGTGCTGCCAGGAAGATAACCATGGAGGTGCCCAGGTACCAGCCGGAATAGCCAATCATCACGCCCATCGCAGTGGTCCCATCGCCCAGCCAGTCCGGCCGGGGAAGGTGCACGGCGCCAAGGGCCTCGTTCACAATCCCATCCGTGGGATCGAGCAGCGTTACCCAGAGTAACGCAGCCGCTACGCCCGCGATTACCGTGGGCATGTAGAAGACCGTGCGGAAGAAGCGAAGGAAGGGGATTTTTTGGTTCAACAGCTGCGCCACCAGGAGGGCCAGGATAATCCGAACTGGGACGCTGACCAGCACGTAGATACTGGTCGCTCGGATGGCGTGCTGGAAGGGTAAGAACGCCAGAGACGTGAATAGCTTGTTGTATTCGAGGAATCCAACCCAATGCGGTGGATTGCTCAGGTCAAGATCGGTGAGGTCGGTAAAGCTAAAGATCCCCGCGGCAAGGATTGGCCCGGCTTGGAAGAGCAGAAAACCTATAATCCAGGGGCTGATGAAGACGTAGAACCAGAAAACCTCACGCCGCCAAAGCCAGCCGTGGCGACGCTTCTGCGACGCGGGCGGCGCACTTGCAAGGCTGCTCAAGTGTCCATCACTCCTTCTCCACTCAACGTGACAAGGTACAGTCGGACAAGCTCAGTCAGTGCGTACGGTCTCTCAGTGCTCCCAATTCGGAATTAATATACTTACGGCGCGAGTTTGCAGTGCTGAAGCAGAGCTATGTCTCAAAAAACCCGTGCGAACTTCCGCAGTTGGTAGGCGCAGCATAGGGAACAACCTCTGGTCTGTCAACCCTACCCACATGAGAGACTTGCGTCGCTAGGCCTAACGGCGATATTGACATCCGACCCGTATCGACATATGTTTTAGATCGATCTAAAAGCAGTCGATGATCGAATTTGCACTAGCATACCACAGCATTTCTGAGTGCGCTATTGAGTGGCGGGACATTGGACATGTTGGCGAGAAGAGTCACGCTACTCGACGTTGCCGCCGACGCCGGCCTCTCGCGCGCAACCTGTTCGCTTGTTTTACGAGATAGCCCGCTGGTAGCGGCCGAAACGCGGGAACGTGTGCAAGCCTCCATGGAGAAGCTTGGCTACGTGTATCACCGCGGCGCCGCCAGTTTGCGCACGCAACGCTCACATACCGCGGGCCTGGTGATCACGGACATAACTAACCCATTCTATGCTGAGCTGACCCACGGCATAGAGTCGGAGCTTGACGCTGCGAACTATGTCCTGATTCTTGGCAACACCGCTGATCGGCGGCAGCGCCAGGACCAATTGCTGGCAACGCTGCACGAGAATGCCGCGGACGGTGTTCTGCTGTGCCCAGCTGAAGGCACTCCCCTGGAGACGCTTAACATGCTGCGGCGCTGGCAATTGCCCGTGGTGCTGTTGCTAAGACATCTGCCCAACGGTTCATGTGATTACGTGGGCGCGGACAATATTCTTGGCGCAAGGCAAGCTACGGACCACTTGATCGAACATGGACATCGCCGCATCGCATTTATTGGAGGCCCAGCAACTTCCTCCGCTCGCCGCGAGCGCTACCTCGGCTACTCCCAGTCACTTGAGAAGCACGGGATCGATCCGTCTGCCATGCCGAACCTTCCAGGACCGCCGACCAGAGCATTCGGCTATCACGCTATGGAACGTCTCGTTTCTGTCGAAATGCAGCCCGTCGCGGTCCTTTGCTACAGCGACGTTGTTGCCTTTGGCGCCTTACTTGCTCTACAGGCGGCCGGCTTAACAGCGGGTAAAGAGCATGCAGTCATAGGCTTTGACGATGTGGCCGAAGCGTCACTCTGGCACCCTGCGCTAAGCACGGTGTCAACATCGCCGCGCAGTCTTGGCGCCACGGCCGCTCATCTCTTGATCGAGCGTATCGCCGACCCATTCGGTGAGCGACGCCAGGTGATTCTGCCACCACGCCTGGTCGTACGAGACTCTTGTGGCCAACATGGCAAAGGAGATGCGCGATGAGCAGTCGGAAGCCACTTGGCTGGGGCCTGATTGGCGCCAGCACCATAGCCCGGCAGTACATGGTCCCCGCCATCAATGCGCAACCAGACAGCTATGTTGCGGCCGTGATGAGCTCGAATGGGGAGCACGCCCTCGCTTTCGCCACTGCGGCCGTGATCGAGAGTGCGTACTCAACCGTAGATGACTTACTGGCGGATCCTGGTGTCGACGCTGTCTACATCAGCTCAACCAACGATCGTCATCGAGACCAAGCCGTAGCGGCTGCGCGGGCAGGGAAGCACGTTCTCTGTGAGAAACCGCTGGCATTAGACATTGCCGACGCCGTTGCCATGGTCGAGGCCTGCCGGACAGCCGGGGTTGTGCTTGGGACCAACCATCACCTGCGCAACGCGGCCACGCATCGCACGCTTAAGCGGCTTATCGCAGAGGGAGCCATTGGCACGCCGCTTGCCGCGCGTGTATTCCATGCCGTGTACCTACCTGCCCACTTGCAGGGATGGCGGCTAACGCAACCCGATGGTGGTGGCGTGATTCTCGACATAACCGTGCATGATGCCGATACTCTCCGCTTTGTGCTTGGGAGTGAGCCGCTGGAAGTGACGGCGTCCGCCGCGCAGCAGGGGCTTGCCTCAGGCGCACTCGAGGACACGGTGATGGGTGTGATGAGCTTCGAGAATGGGGTCCAGGCCCAATTCCATGACGCTTTCACGATCCCCCATGCTCGTACCGGCTTCGAAGTGCACGGCACGGGTGGCTCGCTCATCGCCGAGGGTGTAATGACACAAGAGCCTGTTGGGACTGTTTCTCTCATACGTGGTGAGAGACGAGAGCTGGTAGATGTCGGACACCGCGAGAACCTGTACGAGCGGTCCGTGCGGGAGTTCATCAAAGCGGTCAATGGGACGGGCGAGCCCGCGGCGACCGGTGAAGATGGAGTTCGGTCCCTGGCGATCGCGCTGGCCGTACGTGAGTCCGTGCAGACTCGCCGGCATGTAGCGTTGCGCTACCCATACTGAGGCTTTGCGCCCAGAGCAGGGATGGAGCGATATGACCAGTCGAGCGAATCGAGTGCGAGTGGTATCCCTGGATGAGGCAGCGTCAGTTATTCCGTCAGGCTCCGTCGTGTCCGTTAGCTCTTCGAGCGGTCTGGGTTGTCCGAATGCAGTGCTTCGTGCGATCGGCAATCGCTTTAAGGCGACGGCCGAGCCACAGCGGTTGACCGCGATCCATCCGATTGCCGCAGGAGATATGTATGGTATCGACGGTATCGATTACCTGGCTCAGCCAGGATTGTTACGGCGAATCATTGCCGGATCGTATCCTAGCGGCCCATCCTCGATGCCTTCGCCGAAAATCTG
>JAQBPC010000440.1 GCA_028287725.1 Chloroflexota bacterium
CCAGCCAATCGGAGAACCGCGGCGCGAGCAACACCAGGGCTCCCCCGAATAGCCCGCTCACCGTGAGGAACGTGCCAAGGAACCCCGGGCGTACGCCAAAGCGAAGGGTGAGATACAGCCCGATGAAACCCGCCACGGAACCTCCGCCGCACGTCAGCAACACATCCGGTAAAAGGAGCCGGACATACAGCCGAATGTCGTAGGGCGCGCGCTCCTCGCGCGGCTTTCGCTGGCGCGGAGGTGATGTCAACCATGGCAGGGGGAGCGCGCCAATGATTCCCACGATGACAACCGCGGCCATACCCCAGCGCAGTGGCCCGACCGATCGGGACGATGCGTGCATAAGCTGGCCGGCGAACGACACAACCTGGCCGCCCAGCAGGTAACCAAGCGAGCCGGCGCCCCACAGCAGGAACGAATTTACGGAGAACAGCCGGACACGCCGGTCGGGTGTGGTGCTATCGGCCAACAACGGGATGCCGCTGACCCAGTAGAGGGTGGCAATGGCACCGTTGAACAGTCCAAAGAATATAAGCAATGGCGCCGCGCCGCTCAACGTCATGCCGAGCATGGTTATCGGATTCACGAACCCGGTCACAAGCAGAAGCGTCCGGTGGCCGATGCGGTCGGCAAGCAGTCCGATGGGCACGGCGCAGAGCAGGCTGGTAACGGCAGGCATGGCGTTCAGGATGCCAATAAACTGCTTATCGAACCCGAGCGCATAGAGATACAGGTTGAAGACCAGGCTAAAAACAGCCAGGGTCAATCCTTTGCAGAGGGTATACCAGAGAAAAATATGGGCGTTCCGCTCAAATTGGTACGCTTCCGGCACCCTGATACGAGCCATGCATCTCCCGCGGCTACACGCGATGAACTTACTAGCCGCGCTCCATGCACGATACCGGGGCATCGCGGCGTCACTGGCGCGGCACCATAGAGAGGAATCTCGCCAATAGAACATAGCAGGCGGACCAGGCTGGAGCCGAGACTTGTGCCTCTGGATAGAATGTAAGGGCCGAGTTGGCACGTGAATGATGAAAAGAGAGCGCGATGCAACGCCTTATTATCGACACCGATACCGGTTCGGATGATGCAATTGCCTTGTTGATAGCGTTTCGTAGCTCGGACGTAAAGGTAGAGGCGATTACCACCGTCGCCGGCAATGTGGGAGTAGACCAGGCAACACGAAACGCGCTGCTGACCATGGAGTTTTGCGGGGCAAGCGTACCGGTGTATAAGGGCCTGGCGAAGCCTATTCTGCGGTCACACGCGGACGCCACGTCAATCCATGGCGACGACGGCATGGGCAACATGAATTTTCCCGCGCCCAAGACGCAGCCCGAGTCGGAGCACGCGGTCGACGCCCTCATACGATTAATTCGCGCCAATCCAGGTCAGCTGACACTTGTCACGCTTGGGCCACTGTCGAACGTCGCCACTGCCCTATTGCGCGACCCGGGCATCGCAACCCTTGTCAAGGAGACGGTGGTGATGGGCGGCGCGGCGAACGTAATCGGTAATGTGAACCCCTCGGGCGAATACAACATCTGGGAGGATCCCGAAGCGGCCCGGATAGTGTTCCACTCGGGTATGCCATTGCTCATGTGCGGGATCGAGCTATGCCGTGGCGACGCGGTCCTAAATGCCGAGGATCAGGCAAGGATCCGGGCCATGGGCACCCGCTACGGCGAGTTCCTGCTCAACATCAATCGCGTGCTGATCAAAGCAGTCGCCCAGTACGGCATCGACGGCATCGACATGCCGGACCCGATCACCATGGCCATCGCAATCCACCGCGAGCTATTGCTCGAGCAAGGCCGCTTCTATGTCGACATCGAGACGATTAGCGAGCTGACTCGCGGGGAAACAGTGGTGGATCGCTTCAACACGTTTAATAGACCGCCCAACGTGCATGTCGGACTGCGAAGCGATGGCCCCGCGTTCAAGCGCATGCTCGAGGCGCTGCTGGTAGAGTGACTCGCTGTCAGTACACCGTTGGGACCGTATCCGTCGCTAGCCCGGCAATGGCGGGCAACTGGCGAACGGGTACATGAATGACCAGGGGTACCCAGGGCCAGTCAACGGGATCGGCGCTCTCCGGAGTGCCGTCCCGTAGTTGCCCCGTGTCCACTACGGCGAATGGGTCGCCGTCCCCAATGACCGATCGCTTCCGCAGTGCTCGCTCCGCGGCCGCCTGGCCGTGGGACTGTATCGCTTCAAACGATCGGCCTGCCACGATAACGCGCAGGCCGATCGTTTGATCGTCATGTCGCGCCGTCCCCAGCACCTGTAGCGCCACCACGGCGACATCGCCGATAACCAGCGGCCGCCACCCACGCAATTCTCCGCGCTGGGCGCCGATTCGGTTGCGTGCTTCACGGAACTGATCGTCAGTCATTGCGCCAACTTCCCAGCTGTTGTCAGCTTTGAATTCATGTTCGTACTAGGTTTGCAGGTGTGCTCGGGTCGAGGCCCGCGCTGTCTATACGGTTAGGAGTACGAGCCTGGTTTGCATCCGTGGCTCACCCATCTGGCTGATCTTACAAGACCCTTGGACTGGGATGCTGAAGGTGTCGGCGAATGCTCGGTCGATCGGGTCTCGAACGTGGCGTCGCCGGCACCCCTTTACCTAATAGGCGTATGCGTTTCCAATGAGATTGGTCCTATTCGAAAAACGGTATTCAGACTACTAACTTGGAGGGCATCGGGAATCAATGAGTAGCGTGGCCGCACCTGGTACGGCGCGGGCCGGTAGCGCTGTGAAGGAAGCCGAGGCCGGCGCAAAGGAGGCGAAGGGTTTCGCTACTCGCGCCTTCAAGAAGTTCTCCAACGACTGGACCATGAATCTGGCGGCGATGCTCGCCTACAATGTCCTCACGTCGTTTTTCCCGCTAACTCTGGCAATTATCACGCTGCTCGCATATATTCCCTCGGTTTCGGGAGGTCCCGAGCATGTGGCGAGTCAGCTGAACACCATCTTGCCGTCCAATATTCGAACACAGATCAATATCGCCAACCTGGTTAGATCAGTTAACAGCTCGCTCGGCCTGCTCTCGCTCATCAGTCTCATCGGTTTGCTCTGGAGCGGTATGAACCTCTTTGGGGCAATCGAGAGCGCCTTCGCGATCATCTTCCGCGTGAAAACACGGAACTTCTTTGCTCAAAAGCTGATGTCGGTGCTGATGATCTTTGTCTTTGCTTTCCTCATCACGCTCTCATTCGCCTCAACGTTCCTGCTGAGTGCCGCGACGACCACCCTGGGTAAGATCCTCCCAAGCTTCTTCAGCGGCCCATTTGGCTTGATTATTGGTTACGGCACGACGCTTATATCGCTGTTTGTCCTGTTTGTCGCGATATACACCGTGGTGCCAAACATCCCGGTTCGCTGGCGCTTCGCGTGGCCCGGAGCGGTCGTAGCGGCGATAGGCATGGCTATCGTGAATAACGTCTTTCCGGCTTTTGCCGCGCACTTTTTGGGCTCCGGCCAGTATGGCAGTGCTGCCTTAGCCGCGGCCCTGGTCGTCATTACCTGGTTCTGGTTCTTCTCCGTGTTGTTGCTCGTCGGCGCCCAGATAAATTCGCTTAAAATGGGTATCGGCTACTGGGAGTATGACCTATCACGCGTGCTTATGGATCAGAAGATTCCGACGAAAGGCGGCGCGCCAACCGCGATCGATGCGCTGAGCGATAAGCATGGGCCGGAGGTCTTCGAGACGCCTGTTGGGCTTGCGCGAGACTCGGTGGAGACAGAACAGAAGGACACCGCTGGTCAGAAGCAAAACGCGCCGGGGAATCGTCCGCCGCAAAACACGTCTGCTCCGCCAAAGGACCATAATGTCAACAACGTGAATACATCGCCGGCGGCCAAGCAACATCTCGATATGGCTCAGAAGTCGTCCAAAATTGACGAGCGGGCCGCCAAGCCACGCTCAGCGGGCGAAATGCCTGCAGACATGGTGGCAACGGGAATTGGCGAGGGAGGCGTGGCTATGGCCCCGCCCGATACGACCGCGGGGGGTCTGCATGGCCTGATCGTCGTCGGTGCGGTAGTCGGGCTTGTACAAGGTGTCCTCTCCGGAATCCGCAGGCGCCAAGGATAGAAAAGCTCGCTAGCCAGCGAGCTTCGGCTTCCACTCATGCTTGCCTCGGCCTCGCATGGCCGCCACTACATGCCGCTTAGTCGAAACATTGGGAAGCAACGCTAACGCGCGGATGGATATGCCTGGTTGGCGCTTCGTCGTCGCAGGCTCTTATGTTTGAGCAAACAGCATCTGCCCGTGCGCCTGCGTTTGAGAGTGCCTCTCTCCGGCGCTATCATGGGTGAAGACTCGTCCGTCCGCGGCATGGGAATGCAAAAGCCGCGCTGTTGCGTCGTGCGTTGAATGACGTGGTTGTCGTGCTACAACGAGCCAAATGATCCGCTTGCCAGATCGGATTGAGCCAAACTTCCTGCTCCAGGCTTATTCCATGGGAATTTTTCCGATGGCCGACGACGAGGGGCGGATATCGTGGTATTCGCCCGATCCGCGCGCCATTCTTGAGCATGCAGACCTGCAAGTTAGCCGGTCGCTCAGGTCCGTCGTCCGTAAGGGAACATATGTGGTACGCTTCGACACGGCTTTCGAGCGGGTCATGCGCGAATGCGCGGCTCCGCGCACCGACGAACGGGGCACGTGGATAACTGAAGAGTTCATCGAAACATATACGACGTTGCACCATCATGGCTTTGCCCATAGTGTCGAGGCCTGGCACGGCGACATGCTCGTTGGCGGGCTATACGGAGTGAGCATTGGCGCTGCCTTCATGGGCGAAAGCATGTTCTCCCGAATGCCCAATGCCTCCAAGGTATGTCTGGTGAAGCTTGTCGAGCGCCTACAGGCACGTGATTTTCAGTTGCACGACACCCAGTTCCTCACGCCGCACCTTGAGCGTCTCGGCGCCAAACTCATCTCGCGTGACGAATATACTCGGCGGCTTCAACAGTCCATTCAAGTGCCATGCAGCTTATGATGGGTGGCGATGCAGTAAAACGTGCAAGCGGGGCATTCGGAATCGCGGCGACCAATGCAGTATCGATCGGCGCCACATGAGTACCGGAACGATCGCCCACATGCACTCCTTGGTTCTGCTAGACAACTGCGACTCACGCGCTACCAGTACAGCATTGCGGCGTACTGCCGGAGCCAATATCTGCGTGGGCATGGATGAGGTCGGGCGTGGAGCGTTGGCCGGACCGCTTGTCGCCGCGGCCGTCATCCTGCCCCGCGAGTGCGTGCTGCCAACCGGACAAAGACTCACCGATTCGAAGGTTTTAAGTCCCGCTGAGCGCGCGGCCTCAGACGCATGGATTCGTCGGCACGCTGAGCTAGTCGCGATCGAGTCGATTGGGGTGGAAGCAATCAATCGCCTGGGAATTGGTTGGGCGAACAGGGCCATCTTTGGCCGCTTGATGGATCGGATTGGCACTGCGCGTTTCCTCGTCGACGGAAACCTCCGCTTGCATGGGTTAGCGCCACACGGCGCGCGCATCGTATGCCGCTGCGACGGTGACGCATACGAGCCGGCAATTGCCGCGGCGTCGATCGTAGCAAAGGTCTATAGAGATCGCTTGATGGAATGCCTTCACCAGGCATACCCTTGCTATGGATGGTCGCGCAATGCCGGCTATGCCACGCCGGAGCACCGAACGGCTTTGCTTTCGAATGGACCATGCACACATCACCGTACGCTGTTCCTGCGCCGCCTCCTAGGGAAGGATGAACGTTAAAGTGTCCAGTGTCTCTCCAGCAACCCAGCGCGAGCCCGGCTCGGTCGTGGAGCGCTGGCGAGAGCTCTATTTGCAACGAGTTGAGGCGGTATCGCGTCTGAATGATCGGCGTATGCTGCATCGCCTCCAGGGATTCGGCACCTGGCCCGTGATCCTTGTCGACCTCATATTGCTCTTGATAATCATACTTATCCTCTCGTTCGTGCTTCTATTCGGTGCCGTAGGCGTAATCGCAGTACACGATGGGGCATTCACCAAAGGACTCACCAGCAGCTCCATGTCCGCTGTGTTGAAGTCCGCGGCGGACTGGCTGATATCGCCCGGGGGACTGGCAGTTGGCGCGCTGATTACCCAACTAAGCATTGTAGCCGTACTCTACTGGCGATTAATTGCGCCACGGATTATGACCTGGGCGGATATAGGCTATGGGCCGTCGTTACGAGACCGCCCGCTCCGAGCATTTCTCTATGGCCTGGGCGTCGGCGTGGCGGCGTATGCTGTCGGTCTCATCATCCTGACAATACTTCAGCACTTCAACGTCGACATCAACGGGCAGCAGAACACGCTCAAATCCGTCAAGCACTCCGCCATTTGGGTGTTCATTCCCTTTGCGCTGACTGCGGCGGTTACGGCGCCACTGGCCGAGGAAGCGTTCTTTCGTGGCTATATGCTAAAAGCGATGTCCGTGCGCTATGGTCTGCCCTGGGGCATCGGTTGCTCCTCGGTGGCGTTCGGCGCGCTCCACCTGCTCGGTAACGTTGGATACGAAGCCATCGCTCTGGCTGCGGTTGGGGCCGTGCTTGGCTGGGGATACTCTCGGACGGGAAACATGATAACCAACGTCACGGCCCACATGTTCAACAACGTGATTGGTCTCATCCTCTTATATAACATGTAGGCACGGCCGTACCGACGAGCCGAGAAAGATCCATAGATGAGCAGTATGTCCATTGCACGCGGCTGGACAGTCGTTAGCTCCGACAGCAAACGTGTGGGCGACGTCACCGAGGTCCATCCTCACTATTTACTCGTTAGCCGCGGTGTTTTCCGAGTTAAAGACATGTACCTTCCCTTGGGTACGGTGGACCGTACCGAGGGCGAGACGGTGATTCTCACGGTCACCTTTGACGTGCTGAAGTCGATGGATCTTTCGCGCGAGCCACCGCCAATAGTGAATCCTGAGCCGGAGCCACTCCACGATCCGGTTAGCCAGGGCTACGAAACGTCAGAGTATCCGTCGGAGGCGGATACTTCCGATGAGCCCCTTGCTTTCCCCGGCGACTGGGCAAGCGAAGACACGGAATTCGAGGAAACGCCGTCCTATGCGCGCCCGTTGCCCAACGGGCTGATCGAGGTCGAGCATGCCTTGAATCTGGCGTTTCAGGACCTTGGCTATGGCTTGCCAATACTGCTCTTGCAAGGCTGGCCGTTTGACAGCGCGGTCTGGGAGCCATTGCCCACGATCTTGGCGGATGAGCACCGCGTCATCACCTACGATATGCGCGGCAGCGGTGATTCGGATAAGCCATGGGACTACTATTCCATCGATACGTTGGTGCACGACTTGCACCGCATCGTCGTAGAGCAGTCCCTGCGCGGTATGACGTTGGTGGCATGGTCGACCGCGGCCCCACTGGCGCTCGAGTACGCACGCGAGCACCCCAAGCGAGTCGAAAGAATCGTACTGCTCTCGCCGCTGCTGTTGAACTGGTTGGCAGCTGAGGATGCCCCCACGTGGATTGGGCACTCGCCCGAGCTCGATCGTGCCACCCAGGAAGCCTGGGCCGCGGATCTGCTGGCCGACCGGCCGGCGCTGTTCGAGCGGATCGTGGATCGGATAACGCATGCGCCCTTGAGCAGTGCGCGCCGGCAATGGCTGTGGCAGCGGCTCATGCTTGGGGCGCCATACGCACAGGGCAAGCTGTTCCAGGCGCTTCAAACGTACGATCCGACCGGATTATTGGCGGAAATCGAGACGCCTGTCACCATCATATCCGGCGAACAGGATCGCCTTTCGCCGCCTGCGTTGAGCGCTCGGCTCGCCGATATGCTGCCGCGCGCCCAAGTAGTCACTGTTGGGGACTGTGGACACGCCTCGTTCATAGAGCAGAGATCCGTCATTTTCCAGGCAATTTCGGACCTCGTCGATGCCCACATCGAGCAAGCCAACGAGAACGAGGCTACCATAGATACAGAGCCCGTCGATGGAGCAATCCCGGACCACGAGTCCGAGCTGGTCAGCACTGAGGCGGAGCAGTCATTGCTTCTCGACGAGTGATGGAATAACACGCATGAAGTGGGCAGGGGCAGCGCGTGGGCGGAGTGACAGTATTACACATTACAAATGGCGACAGTGCCGCGGAACGTATACATCAGTCTGGTCTTCCGGGTGATATTTTGCCATGGCGGGACATTCTCCATACAGGCCCGGTTCCCGGGGGGCTTTCGCTTGGCGCTCTGAGCAAAGTTCGTGCTGACTACATTGCCTCAAGCGGTGCCGGCACGGCCGATGGAATTGCGTCGCAATTTACGGCCCGTGATGCAATGCTGGAACAATCGCATTCGTATAGTCAAGTTATCCTCTGGTTCGAGCACGACCTCTATGATCAACTCCAGCTGATCCAACTGCTGGACTGGTTCGCGACGCATGACGGCACCGGAATGCCGCTCTACCTCATTTGTATTGGCTCGTATCCAGGTGTCACGAAGTTCAAGGGCCTCGGACAGCTTACGGGCCAACAGCTGCGCCCGCTCGTCGAGCGCCGGCGCAAGGTCACGCCTGCCGAACTGGCGCTTGGACGCGCGGCCTGGGCAGCATTTACCGCGCCCGACCCAAAAGAGCTGGAGAGCCTGGCGCGTGGTAATACCGCTGCTCTGCCGTTCCTACGCGCGGCGCTCGTTCGCCACCTCGAGGATTTTCCCCTTGTGCATGGCGGTGTGTCTCGGACGGAAAAGCAGCTGCTCGAGGTAATTCGCGATGGCATGCACACGCCATTTGAGATTTTCATCGCCGCACAGGAGCGGGAAACCTCGCCATTTCTGGGGGATGCGACCGTTTGGTCGACCTTGAGCTACCTTACGAACGCCTCGGCGGCCCTGCTCGAGTGGTCTGGCGGCAGCTTCGCGCTTCCAGCACCCGGGAAGCCCCAGGAAGCGTTTCTGCGCCAGACTGTCCATCTAACGGACCTCGGGCGCGAGGTCGTCGCGGGCCGCGTCGATTGGATTGCCGTGAACGGCATCGATCGCTGGCTCGGCGGCGTGCATCTAGAAGGCAAGTCCGTACCTTGGCGCTGGGAAGAACGGCGCGGAAAGCTGATCGCCACCGGTTCATAGGTTCGACCTGGCGCATGGTGAGGGCAGAGTGCCTACGTTAAGACGGGGTACCCGTGCCCTTCCCAGCCTGCCATGCCGTCGTCGACGTTCACGACCGTCAACCCTTGCTGGGCGAGGAATCGCGCCGCCATAGCGCTTCGCGCCCCCAGGTGACAGATGAGCGTGATCGGCCTGGTGGCATCCAGCTCCCGCCACCGCTCGCGCACCTGCGCGAGCGGCATCAGCACGGCGCCGGCAATCACACCCTGAGCATGCTCCCAGGGCTCTCGTACATCCACCACCAGGAGATCCTCACCTGACTGGACGCGGTTATAGAGCTCGGTTGCGTCGGTGTGACCTATCTGTTGCGAGGACTCCGGTGTCATGCCTGTGACAATCCTTCCTGGAAGGCCGATTGAGCTGAATTAGTAAGAAATATCGCTGGTGTGCGCCTGTTCGAGGTAGCGTGCCAGCAAATCGACGGCGGCCTGAATATCGCGCTCATGGGCGGACTCGTTCACCGTGTGCACGTAACGCGTTGGGGTAGACAGCGTAATTGATGGGATGCCGCCCCGACTTGGCTGAATGGTGCCGGCATCGGTGCCACCACGCGGAAGAATCTCGAGCTGATGCGGGATACCTTCGCGCTTGGCGATCTCTTTGAAATGCTGGACGAGCTTGGGGTGGGAAATGCTGGACCCGTCCATGATCTTTATCGCGGCGCCCTCGCCCAAGCGGGTGACGGCGAGCTCTTCATCATTACCAGGAATATCGACGGCTAGGGTGATATCGAGTGCGACGCCGATGTCGGGCTGGATGCTGTAGGCGGCCGGCCCGGCGCCCCGAAGCCCGACTTCCTCCTGAACCGTCGCGACAGCCACGATGTCGACCTCGTGCGATTTCACTGCCTTAAGGGCCTCGAACATCACATAGAGACTGAGCCGATCGTCGAGGGACTTGCTGATCACGCAATTGCCGAGCCGCTCTGTCGTCCGGTCCATTGTGACAGGGTCACCGAGTTCCACCCGTTCCTTCACCTCATCGGCAGTCAGACCGACGTCGACAAAGAACTCCTCAAGCTTCAGAGGCTTAGGATCGCCCTGCATTAAATGAATCGGCTGGACACCGGGCATCAGCGCGCCGCGAAGTGGGCCTGCCGCGGTGTGGACGAGCACGCGTTGCGCGACGAGTGTGCGTGGATCGAAGCCGCCCACCGGCTGGAGGCGGATGAAGCCCTTCTTATCGATGAACTTGACCAGAAAGCCAATCTCGTCCATATGGGCGGCCAGCATGACCTTGCGCTTGCCGTTGCCGCGCTTGGTTCCGATAACGTTTCCGAGGGCGTCCACGCGCAACTCGTCTACGAGCGGCTCCATGATCTCGCGCACTGTAGCGCGAAGCGCCTCCTCGCGGCCCGGTACCGAGGGCGTCTCACAAAGTCGTTTTAGCAAGTCAAAATTCACGCTAATCTCCCCAAATAACACCGTACACGTTGGATTTCCACTGCGCGGGCCCGTGAGGTCGCGCCGTTGAGCCTACTAGGCATCAATGATACACGCTGGTGCACCCATCGCAGTGCGTCTGCGTAGCTCGAGGGCGGGGCGGCCTAGATTCCGATGCCGGCAAGCCGGAGACCCGCGAGCCAGAAGCTCACCACGATGAGCGTAACTCCAGCCAGCACACCCGCCCGCGCGCCCGCTTTAGCGCCCAGATGGCTCCCTAGGCGAAGCCCAATTGTACTGGCAATCAGCGCTTGTGCTCCGATAGCCAGGACGACCGGGGCGATCGGAAGTCCGAGTGAGCCGATAGCGATCCCGACGGCAAGCTCATCTAGACTCACACTCAGTGCGGCGATGATCATCGCGCGCCCGCCTGCCGTGGCGTGTTCAACAGCCTCCCCTACCTCGTCCTCGTCTTCAAGCGCTTCACGGATGATCCACGCGCCTACGGCGAGAAGTAGAGCGACCGCCAGCCAATCTGCCACGGCGCCGAGGCGACTGGCAAAACCTCCAAGCACGAAGCCCACGAGTGGCGTCGCTGCTTCCGCCGCCGCGAAGGTCGAGGCGATGCGCACGCGCGTTCTACCACTAAGTCGTGCGATGCCAATTGCTGTTGAGACGGCAAATGTGTCCAGTGACAGTGATGCGATGAGAGGAACCAGTATTGAGACTGTCATTGAGACCGGGAGACCTCCCCTCCGTATCCTACTCTCTCAGTGCTCACCGCCAGCGATCCTACCGGCCGCATCGGTCCCGTGGGCTGCCGAGTCGCGGTCTTGCATGCCCCAAGTCTCTGCGTATCGCATTGGTAGAAGCGTGCTAGGCTCTGCCGTCAGGGTTTGCATACATTTACGTCGAGCGTCGGCATTTCGATCACCTGACATGATAGTGTACGCGGTGGCTGCTCCGTAGTAACCGTCTGATATGGTAGCTATGTGGCGTGCCGATAGCCATGCACTTCGCCCCTTCAAGGCGAGAGTTTCAAGGCACGTTACCTGCAGGCTGGGCACTTTGGACCGATGCCAAGTCGCGTACTGCTACATTCCACTCGAGCACAGCGGAGGAGTGCACGATGCCGGCGGATCCGGGGGTCTCGACGCTGCTCTCGCTGCTGATTGTCGTTGCGCTCGTGGCGAGTGTTGTACGCTTCATTCGCATTCCCTATGAAATCACTCTGGTTCTCGTCGGGCTGCTGCTCGCGCTTGCTCCCGGCGTGCCGCGGATAGCGATAAGCCCAGGCGTTATTCTTCTCGTATTCCTGCCCGTGCTGCTCTTTCACGCCGGCTACAACCTTCCCCTTACGGACTTACGAATAAACCTCCTCCCGATATCTGTGCTCGCCGTGCCGGGCGTCTTTGTGGGCGCCGGGCTGGTAGCGCTTGCTCTCCATGCCATCGGGGGCCTCGCCTGGTCAAGCGCGATACTCTTCGGCACAATCGTCTCTGCCACCGACCCAGTCTCCGTGCTGGCGCTCTTTAGCCGGGTTGGCGCGCCCGCCCGACTTACCGCGATTGTCACTGGCGAAAGCCTTTTTAACGATGGCACCGCGTTAGTTCTGTTCGTGGTGGCGCTTGATGCGGCCACAGGCGGCCATGTCACTTTGCTTGGCGGCACGATGCAGGTGGTCGCCGTCATAGCCGGGAGCCTCGTCATGGGTGTGGTGGTTGGGCTACTTGGCGCACAGATTCTATCGCGATTTAACGATGCCCTGCTTGAGACGACGATCAGCCTGATAATCGCCTACGGCGGATACTTGCTCGCGAACGATTGGCACATGTCGGGAGCTCTCGAGACGGTCACCGCGGGCATCATTTTGGGTAGTAGGGGTAGCAAGGTGATGTCGCGAGAGACGCGCTTGCAGGCGAGGGCGACATGGGAGTTTCTCGTATTCCTTACAAATTCGCTGCTCTTCCTCTTAATAGGAATGGCTGTCAGGTCCGTCGCGGCCGGTGCCGGCATACGCCTCGGCTCTCAGGCATGGGGTCTGCTACTCGTGGCGCTGCTCGCTGTCTTGGTCTCGAGAATCGTGGTGGTCTGGGTCACACAAATGACAATGGAGGCCGTTGGGCAGGGACTTCCTGCGAGCTGGCGGCCCGTGTTGGTGTGGGCGGGACTGCGCGGAGCAGTCTCGCTCGCCGCGGTCTTGAGCCTCCCGAATAACGTACCCGACCGCGATACGATCCTTGTGCTCACGTTTGGCGTCGTGCTCTTCACGCTGCTCGTACAGGGTCTCACCATGCAGCCATTGCTCAGACGGCAGGGACTTATTGGCGAAGACGAAGCTGACGATGCAACTGAGTCGACTGCTGGCGAGCACGGGCAGAGCACGCGGCCGGGCGCGACGGCGTAATCGATCCGCCAAATCGAGCGCGACTGCGGCTGTCAACCCGTTTCTCAGGTGAACGCGGCTCGTGTATAGTAACTGATGATATTATCTGATGGTAATTTCTTACATCATTTTTGCCATACCCTGTTAATGTTGATCGTGATAAGGTGTGGCTAAGGGGGTAGACCCGTCGTGAGGAGTAGGGTAGAGTGAAGCATCTGATAGACCAGCCTGTCAGGGTCCGTACTACCGTGGATTTACCGCGCGAGCTATTAGACCGGTCCCGCAGTGTCGTCGATCGGGGGCTGGTAAAGAACCAGAACACTTTGTTCACCGCTGCGCTCGCGGACTACCTCGACCAACTTGACCAGCAGGCCATCGATCGACAGTTTGCCGCTATGTCGGGTGATGCTCCCTATCAGGAGCTCAATATGCAGTTGTTGCAAGAGTTCGCGGGGAACGACAGCCAGGCGTCGACGGCGCGGGATGAATCGCCGTGAAGCGCGGGGCAGTCTATCTCGTGTCCCAGGGCCATCCAGGCTACATAGGAGTGGCTGACGATACCAGACTGGTACAAGCGGAGCGTACGATTCTTCGCCCCGTGGTGTTGGTTAGCCGCGAGGCTATAAACCGTCACAGTGCCGTGATACTGGTATGCCCCTTAGTAGACGCGGGCGCCATCGCCCAAGTCTACCCAAGTGACGTGCGGGTGCGGGCTCCGGAAGGTGGCATCACGTCGGACAGCGTGATACTTACCGGTCAGCTAAGAGCTGTAGCTCGCACGCAGCTGGTACGTCATCTTGGGGAGCTGAGCGCCGAGGTGATGCACCAGATAGACATGGCGCTCCGTATCACGCTCGACCTGGGCTAAACGGCAACAATTGCCGCGCCCCCTCAGCAACTGAACAGCAGAATGGAGTAGCGCGCAGAGAGCAGGACTGCCTGCTGAGCGCCAAGTCACCGATAGAGCACCAGCCTTAGGAGGGTCTTCCATGGACAGTACGGATGTCCGTGCTCGGCTCGAAGCGTACCGCCAGCAACAAAAAGAACTGGACTGGACGGGGACGTTCGAGCAGTATTTCGACATCGCAATTAAGAATCCTCATGTAGCGCAGCTCGCCCACGCCCGCATCCACGACATGATCATGGAGGAGGGAGTGGAGGAAGGGCCGAATGGCAACCCCCGCTACAACTTCTTCGGGAAGCAGCTTTTTGGGCTAGAGAAGCCAATTGCCCAGGTTGTGGAGTATTTCAGCGCAGCGGCCGCACGCCTTGAGCCACGGAAGCGCATTCTCCTGTTGATGGGGCCAGTCGGTGGTGGCAAATCGACGGTGGCAATCATGTTGCGCGAAGGACTCGAACGGTATACGCGAACGTCTCGTGGCGCGTTGTACGGAATCAAAGACTGTCCGATGCACGAAGAACCGCTGCACTTAATCCCGCGCGAAATGCGTGCCGATCTTCACCGCGATTTTGGCCTCCACATCGAAGGGTCGCTGTGCCCATCTTGCGCGCACATGCTTCGGCATCGCTACGATGGCGACATCTATAACGTGCAGGTGGAGCGCGTCGTCTTTAATGCGGAAACGCGCGTCGGCCTCGGTACCTTCGTGCCAAGCGACCCCAAGAGCCAGGACATTTCAGAGCTCGTGGGCTCGATCGATCTCTCGACTATCGGCGATATCGGTGTTGAATCCGATCCGCGAGCGTATCGCTTCGACGGGGAGCTGAACATCGCAAATCGCGGCATAGTCGAGCTCATCGAGGTGCTCAAAGCGGATGAGAAGCTGCTCTATGTGCTGCTCACCCTTACCCAAGAACAGAACATCAAGACCGGCCGCTTTTCCCTTGTGTATGCCGATGAGGTGGTCCTCGGTCACACGAACGAAAACGAGTATAAGAGCTTTATCGGGAACCCCAAGTCGGAAGCGCTGCAGGACCGGATAATCCTCGTTCGCGTGCCGTATAACCTGCGGGTCTCCGAGGAGGAGCGCATCTACGAGAAGCTCTTGAACCAGAGCAACATCAGCAACGTGCATATTGCTCCGCATACGCTACGCGTTGCCTCTACCTTTGCCGTGTTGTCGCGGCTGGAGCCTTCAAAGAAGGCGAATATGAGCCTCGTCAAGAAAATGAAGCTCTATGACGGCGAGGAAGTAGAGGGCTGGAAGCTCAAGGACGTGCGCGAGGTGCAGGAGGAGACCGTCCGGGAAGGGATGGACGGCATCTCACCGCGCTACATCATCGACCGCCTCAGTAACGCCCTGATCCGCCAAGGGGTTACCTGCATCAATCCGATCAACGCGCTGCGAGCGCTACGCGACGGCTTCGATCAGCACACCGCCTTCAATAAGGACGAGCGTGACAGGTACCTGAATCTGTTAGCCGACACGCGGCGCGAGTACGACGAGCTGGCAAAAAAGGAAGTGCAGCGCGCTTTCGTCTACGCGTTCGAGGACTCTGCTCGCACCCTTCTCAACAACTATCTGGATAACGTTGAGGCCTTCTGCCGGAAAGAGAAGCTGAAGGATCCGCTCACCGACGAGCCGATGGAAGCCGACGAGAAGCTCATGCGCTCGATTGAGGAGCAGATTGGCGTTACCGATAACGCCAAGCAGACCTTCCGCGAGAGTATTCTGATGGCCATGGCCAGCCTGGCGCGTCGCGGCAAGGTCTTCGAGTACACGAGCGACGAGCGGTTGAAGGAAGCGATCGAAAAGAAGTTATTCGCGGATCTCAAGGACGTGATCAAGATCACCACGTCCACGAAAACACCGGACGCCGAGCAGTTACGGCGAATCAACGAGGTCGTCGACCGCTTGATGTCGGATCACGGCTACTGCGCTGTCTGCGCTCGCGACCTGCTAGGCTACGTTGGCGCTCTCCTGAACAGGTAAGTGGGGAGGTTCTCATGTCTCCGAGCATGAGCATTAGTGAGAACGATTGGAGCCTGCACCGCAAAGGGCCCAAAGATCAGGCACGGCATCAGGAGAAGGTCCGTGAGGCGATTAAAGGCCAGCTAGGCGACATAATA
>JAQBPC010000452.1 GCA_028287725.1 Chloroflexota bacterium
GCAGACGGCGGGTCCACGTTGTACGCCGGCTGCGCGGACAGTATGGTCAGGCCACCGTCGACTATCAGGTTCTGGCCGTTGATCCAACTCGCGGCATCGGAAGCCAGGAAAGCCACGGCGGCGGCGATGTCTTCCGCGCTGCCAATCCGTCCGCTGGGGTTGGCCCGTTGCTCGGCCTCCAGCATGCCCGGCTCGGCCAGCGCCGCTCTGTTGATGTCGGTCGGCACGGTGCTTGGTCCGACGCCGTTGACAGTAATGCCGTCCCGTCCCCATTCCGCGGCGAAGGCCTGGGTAAGCATGGCCAGGCCGGCTTTGCTGGCACTGTAGATGCCCATGCCACGCACCACCCGAATGCTACCCGTGGAAGTAATGTTGATGATTCGCCCCCATTGGCGAGCGATCATCCCCGGCGCGACGGCCTGCGCGCACAGGAATGGGCCCTTGAGGTTCGTGTCGATCATCAGATCCCACTCGCCTTCGGACAAATCGCTCGCTGCTTTGTAGAGGCCGATGCCCGCGTTATTGACCAGAATATCGACCGGACCCAGGCGAGCGGCAACCTCCGCGACCATCGACCGTACCTGGCTGCCGTGACGCACGTCGCCGGCCACGGCGAGGTGTTCCCGCGGACCAGCACCGGAGAGGGCCTCCAGCGTCTCCCGGACCGCCGGGCCATTCACCCGATGGGTGACGGCAACCCGCGCGCCCTGGCGAGCCAGCTCCAGCGCGATGCCTCGGCCGATCCCTTTGGTCGCGCCGGTCACCAGCGCAACGTGCCCTTCAAGCGTCGTGGCCACGCCTCCTCCACATGCTTCTGCTGCGAGCTCCACAGACCCCCATGAAGGGCGGCCTGCCGCCCTTCCTGACATTATCCGTCCGATCGCCTGCCGGCCGCCACCCTGCGCCACGTGCAGAAGGCGGCACTGTCGCTGGATGTGCCACTGGAACAGCAGAGACGCCGGCACCACCCGACGGCGATCGCCTGGTCGAGACTGCGACCGCCGTCACTGCAAGCCAAGCTCTATTCTCTATACTCCCGGATGGAGGGCCCCCGCATACAGCAGCTCTATCACGAATGAGTCGCTGTAGGGGCTGTTCAGATAAATCGGATCGTTGGGCTTCGGCCAGCCGGCCACGCGATGCGATCCCGGCGCCTGGGTCGGGTTGAGGCCGTAGCGCTCCACGAAGGGGAAGTACGGTACCAACTCGTTGTAGATCAGCGCCATCTTCGCGCACAGGGCCTTCTGCTTGCTCACGTCGAGGCCGAGGGCAGTCTGGTCGATGAGCGAGCGCAGATCGACGGTGCCGAAGTTCTTGGTCTTCTGGATCACGTTGAAGCCCGAGCCGGGGCCAGCGGTCGTCGGCGGAATCCACTGCAGGACATCCGATACCCACGCGAAGTGCGGATGCGGGTCGGCCGAGGCCCAAATGTAGGAGGTCAACTGGAAGTTGCCGGCCGCGCGCACGTTGTTCGCCTGGGTGAACGCCACCGTCCGCGCGCTGAGCTTGAACCCGTGAGGGGCAAGTTGCGAGGCAAAGTTCGTGGCAAGCGAGAGAATGTCGACGTACTCCCCCTCGGCCAGGACCTCCCACGTGGCCTTCTGGCCATCCGGCGTCACCCAGATGCCGTCGGAGCCCTTCTTCCAGCCGGCGCTCTGCAGCATGCTGACCCCCTTCTGCGGGTCGTAGGGGTAGGTGTTCAGCTTGGAGGTCGTCGCGCTGTCGAGCCAGATGGGCACCAGTTTATCACTCATACCGGTGATGTACTTGTTGGGTATGCCGCCCCGTCCTTCGACGACCGGCCCCATCTGCGCTCGATTGATCATGTACATGATGGCCTGGCGGACCGTCGCATCCTGGAAGGCAGGCACCTTCTTGTAGTTGGGCAGGATGCCAAAGCCATAGTAGGTCGGCGTCGAGATGACCGTAAATCCCTTCTGGCGAAACGCGCGGTCGGTCGCCGGGGGAAAACCGTGGGTCGCATAGTCGACCATGCCGGCCAGCACGACCGGGGTGATCGTGGCCGTCTCGCCGTTATACAGGACGATCTTGTCGAATTTCACCAGGCCTTTGGCCCAGGAGGTGGGGTTGCGGTTCAGCGTCAACTGGCCCTGGGTGATGCTGGTCGGATCGATCTGGTACGGCCCGCTGACGATCTGCGACGCCGGGCGGAACTGCACGAACTGCGCCCGCAGCGCCTTGATCTCGGGCGAGCTGAGGCTGTGGCCGCTGGCCAGCAGGTCCCGGAAGCGCTTGGCCCAGCTGCCGTAGACCGAGGAAGCCCTCACCGACGAGATGTTGCCATTGGCAGTGGCCGAGTGCAGGACGTAGCGCTGCACGGACGTCGAGGGCACCTTCATGTGGAAAACCACGGTATGGTCGTTGGGCGCGTGCATCGAATCGACGTAGTCGAAGAGGGTATTGCCGAGCAGCTGCCAGATAGTCCAGGTGTTGATGACGTCCTGCGCGACGACGGGGCTGCCGTCGCTCCAGCGCGCGCCCTGATGCAGCTGGACCACGTAGTCCGTCCCATTGGCGAACTGATCGCCGGTCCCCAACAGCCACATATACTTCTGGTCGTGCCAGCGATACATGGCCAACGGCGCTTCCATCAAGTCCTGGTAAATGCCGCAAATGCCTATCGAAGTCCCGTCCGTGATGAAGGTGTTGTAGTGGCCCTGCGGTGGCAGCAAGTAGGGCCAGGCACCGTGGAACTCGCTTGTTGCGGCCTCCGCGTCTTGCACGATAAGGCCGCTACCAGGGCCGATACCCAGCGCAGCGGCGCCGGCCCCCGCGGCCAGGGCGCTGAGCACCTGCCGGCGTGAGAGGCGGTGAGACTTGATGAAACTGTCGAGGGGTGGCTCTTGATCGGTAGCCATGCTGTCCTCCATTGGTGACATGTGCTGGTCAGGGGAACGGGAATCATGCCGGATAGCCGCGATGATGCAAGACGGCCCGGGATGCTATCTCCACCTCCTTTCCCTACAATCTCAGTCAATGCTAGACGGGTGAAACACCGGCGCGCCGGTCAGCGCGAGAAGTAACGCAGCATGAGGACAATCACGCCGATAAAGATCAGGCCGCAGGTGAGCGTAATAAGTGTGACGCCAAACTCGGCGGAGCCCGGCCGCAAGAAGACCAGCAGGACCAGCGAGGTGAACGTCACGTAGAATGCCAGACGAAAGGCCGCGTGGCCCATCTGCGGGCTCATCGTCCCACCTCCATGCTTCCCACCGGCCCGTCTCGCCGAGAGTCCAAGCCGACGGCCCGATCGGAAGCGTGCCCATCTCCGGTGGTCGGCCCCATGGGCGCGGCCGCCATCTGGCGGGCCACGACGTGGCACAGCACGGCACGCCGTTCGCCGACCGACACGGTCTCCGGACGCTGCACATCGCACAGGCCTTCCTCGAAGAGCGGGCAACGCGGATGAAAGGTGCAGCCACTGGGCAGCTGCAGCAAGCTGGGGATTTCCAGGCTCCGTAACTTGACCTTCTCCTTATTGCGAGTCAGGTCGGGGTCGGCCTCGGGAACGGCAGCCAGCAGCGCCTGCGTGTAGGGGTGCAATGGGTCGCGAATGAGCTGCGCCGCCGGCTCGATCTCTACGATCCGTCCCAGGTACATCACGGCGATACGGCCACCCCGCCCGGCGAAATGCTTTGCCACTGCCAGATCATGGGTGATGAAGATGAAGGCGACGCCCAATGTGTCGCGCAGCCGCAGCAGCATGTTCAGCAGGCTGACCCGGATCGACACGTCCACCATGGAGACCGCCTCGTCGGCCACGATCAGCCGTGGGTTGAGCGTGAGCGCGCGAGCCACCGCGACACGCTGGCGCTGTCCGCCGGAGAGTTGGTGGGGATACTTGCCCAAGAAATCGGCCGGCGGCGTCAGCTCGACCGTCGTCAATAACTCCATGATCCGCTCCACCGCTGCGGTGCGCCCGCGCACGATCCCGTGGTGCAGCAACGGCACACTCAGCGTCTGGTAGACCGTGCGAATCGGGTTGAGTGAGGCGTAGGGATCCTGGTGGACGATCTGCGCGGCCTTGCGGTAGACCCTGAGCTTGCGCTCCGGCATGGTTGCGAAGTCGCGGCCCTCGAACAGGATCCGGCCGCCCGTTGGCCGCACCAGACCGGCGGCCATCTTGCCCGTGGTCGTCTTGCCGCAGCCGCTTTCTCCGACCAGGCACAGGACCTCGCCGGGCATCGCGGCGAAGGTGACGTCGTCGACCGCCCGCACAACGCCTCGCTTCGTCGTGAAGGTCCGGCTCACGCGTTCGAATTGTAGCAGCGCTGCCTCGTTCGTCATGCCCGTTGTGTCTCCACATGCTCACGGTCTTGCGCGACCTGCGCCCAGCGAAGGCAGGCGGCGCCGTGCTGCGGCCCGACCGTCAGGAGTGCCGGCTCTTCCGCCCGGCACCGCTCTATGGCGTAGGTGCAGCGGGGATGAAACTTACAGCCGCTTGGCAGATCGATGAGATCGGGCGGCGAGCCGGGAATCGAGACCATCTCCGACTCACCGGCGGTCAGCGATGGCACAGCCTGTAGCAGGCCCAGCGTATACGGATGGCGCGGCCGGTAGAAGATGTCGCGCACTTCACCAAGCTCCACCACCTGGCCGGCGTACATGGTGGCCACGCGATCGGCCAGTTCAGCGGCCAGAGACAGGTCGTGCGAGATGAAGATCGTCGAGAACCCCAGCGTCGCCTTGAGCTGGCGCAGGAGGTTGATGATCGACCGCTGCGTCAGGATATCGAGCGCCGTCGTCGGCTCGTCGAGGAGGAGCACCTGCGGATTGAGCAGCAGGCCCATGGCCAGCAAGACACGCTGGCGCATGCCGCCGGACAGCTCGTGTGGATAGGAGTTAAGCACGCGTGCGGCGTCGAGCTGGACCATTTGCAGCACCTCCAGAGAGCGCTGCCACGCGGCGTCCTTGCTCATCGACTCGTGGTAGCGCACGGTGTCATACATCTGATCCCACACCTTGAGCACCGGATTGAGCGAGTTCAGCGCCGACTGGAAGACCATTGCGCACTCTTTCCAGCGAAACCGGCGCAAGTCTTCGGCGCCAAGGGCCAGCACGTCGACTTCCCGGCCATTGCGCCAATAGGTTACAGTGCCTCGCGGCACGCGGGCCGTTTTGGTGAGCAGGCGGATCAACGCCACGGCGAGGGTCGTCTTGCCCGACCCGCTCTCGCCGATCAGGGCCAGGCTCTCGCCCTTGCGCAGGTCAAAGTTCACTCCGCGGACAGCCTGGACCATGCCCCGCTCGGCGCGATATTCCACCCATAGGTCGCGTACGGAGAGTATCGTGCCGGCGGTCACCGCAACTGGCTCGGTGAGCGCTGTTGAGACCGTGCTGGTTGACATCGCGGCTCCTCGGTTGTGCGTTGCTCGCTCATCCTCCCCGCAGGCGCGGATTGAACACCTCGTCCAGCGATCGCAAGGTCAGCACGAGACTAAATTGCAGCAGCACGATCGCCGCGGTCGGCCCCAGGATATAGGGGAGCGCGCTGGGCAGATAGAGCGCGCCGCGCTGAAAGGCCAGGTTGAGCATGACGCCCCAGTTGGTCTCGGAGAGCGGCACGAGCCCCAGGAAGACCAGAGTGATGGACAGATAGATGGCGCTAGTGGCCGCCAACACGAAGTTGATCACGATGTAGCTCATCATGTTGGGCAACATCTCACGGAAAATGATGTGCCGCGTGCCCAGATCCAGCGCACGGGCCGCCTCCACGTAGTCGCGCTCCTTGAGCGACAGCACCTGCGAGCGCACCGCCCGCAGCAGCAGGGGCCACGACACCGCGCCCAGGATGAACGAGAGCTGCCAGGCCGAATTGAGCGTAACGAGGCCGGCGATCATGATGAACAGGGGCAGCGTCGGGATGGTCAAGATAACGTCGGTGATTGCCGTGATCAACCAGTCCACCCGGCCGCCGACAAACGCGCCCAGGGCGCCAAAGGTCACGGCGATCAGCGTGGAGAACAAGGCGGCCAGGAAGCCGACGGTCACCACCTCGCCGCCGCCGCGCAACACCTGCGCGAGTGTGTCCTTCCCCTCGTAATCGGTGCCAAAGGGATGCGCCCACGAGGGAGTGACGTAGATCATATCCGCCGACCCGGTGGTGTTGAACGGGACGACGGCGGGCGCAATGAACGAGCCGACAGCGAT
>JAQBPC010000462.1 GCA_028287725.1 Chloroflexota bacterium
GTCCTCTCCTTCACTTCGAGGAACAGTGGATGTTAGATCCGGGTTCAAAGGGTAAACATAACCCTCCGTGCGACCCGGCAACAAAAGAGTGTACCACCTTATGCAGACCCTGGCAAGCAATCGCGGAATTTTTCCGGATCGTCTCCTTGACAGGTATGAGGAGATGCCGACATTGCAGGGCGCGGCTGTAGAGTGGTACACTTTTTAGGCATAAGCGGGGTATCGGGGCGTCAATGAAGCCGTCGGACGACCTGCACTCTCAGCTCGCACGGTCTATGGTGCTTACCACGGCCATCGGGCTGGATTTGGCATGTGCTCTAATTGCGGGCGCGCTACTGGGCCGCTTTGTTGATTCCCGGCTTGGGAGCAATCCGATCGGTTTGTTGGTCGGCATTCTACTCGGGCTGGTGGCCGGGATATACTCGGCATTTCAACTTGTTCGGCGAGTAGTTCGTTAATGCGGTGGAAAGCGAGCGGGGGAACGACGTGGTGAAGGACCTGCTCAGCGGGTCGAATGGACCTTGCCGCAGTTGCAGTGTTCCTGCATGCAGCACGCCTTCATATTATCTACATGAGAACGTCATAAAAGCCCCATATGTCGCTCTTACAATTACACGTAGCGTGGTTCTCCCGCGACGTGTTGCTATGCTTTACCCGACGTCGCACATTCAGCACGTGCAGGGGCGCCCGTCGCCCAGCTTGGCGTAGTCACAAATGCTGCGAACCCTCTTGTTTCAAACGATCGTGGTGTCTGCAGCTATTGCGCTCGTGTGCGCGGGCGTGCTCATCCTTCTTGGTTACTCCCGCGAGGGCTTGGGCCTGATGTTTGGCACGGCGGTCGGCATTTGCAACCAGAGCATGGTGGCCAGCAGGGTTGCTAGAATTGGGGAGTTTGGCAGCGTACGCGACACCAAGCGAATGCTTCAAGCAGGTACAGCTATGCGATTCCTGATGATAGGCTTGGCCGCGATTGTCGTCATTAAGTTACATGCGAAGCTTAGCATTGCAACCATGTTGATTGGCGTACTGTTTCCAACTATTGTGGCGAACGTCCTAGGCGCGCGGCAGATGCTGCGCGGGGACATGTAGGGGGAGGATAAGGCAAGCGTGGGCATTCCGTTGACAGTTCCGCTGCTGGCGGATATCGCATCCCAAATTGGATCGCACGTCAGCATCGGACCTAACCCTGCCCCGGGGGCGCTGATCGGGAATGTGCTGCATATCGACACGGTGGTCAGCACTTTGTTCGTGAGTCTCGTTCTGATTGCGCTCGCGCTCTATGTCCGAAGTCGGCTCACCCAGGGCGTTCCTGGAACTGCACAGAATATCGTCGAGATGATTCTCGAGTTCATCGTCGACACCGCCAAGGGCCAAATTGGCGAAGAGCGCGCGACGATAATCGCCCCTATGGCATTCACCCTCGCGCTGTTCATTTTCTTGAGTAACATGGTGGGCCTGATACCGACTGGCGGCCTGTTCAAGTCTCCTACTGCGGACTTAAACACCACGCTCGCGCTTGCGATTGTCGTCATGACGTACGTTGAGGTCAGCTCTATTCGGGCACGCAGGGTAGGCGGCTTCTTGAAGCATTTTGTTTCCCCGCCGTTGCTTACGCCGATCCTTATTATTGAAGAGGTTTCCAAGCCGGTAACACTTGCTTTGCGGCTCTTCGGCAACATTGCCGCCGGCGAAATTCTGTTGATCCTTTTGGGCAGCTTGCCACTCGTTCTGCTCACGTCGCCGATTCCAACCGTCATCTGGGTGGCATTCAGTATCTTCGTCGGCGCTGTACAGGCCTTCGTTTTCGTCATGCTTACCATCGCCTATTATGGCATCGGTACTGATACCGAAGCACATTAACCACTTTTGTGGTCCAGAGAAGAAAGAAGGTGACCGCCGCCCGAGACGAATCGCACGGAGCCACGTCCACACGCCGTGGCGCGAGTTGCGCCAGACGGTAGATAGAGAGCCCCGTACTTCGCCTTAGCGATACGGTGAGACGCGGCAGGGTAGCCGTTTAAATATGTTCGGCAATATATCAACGAAGACGAGAGGAAGAAATGAGCGCAATAGTTCTCGCGGCAACCACTACGACAATCAGCGGTACCCAGATCGTTTCAGCCGCGGGCCTCATCGGCGGCGGACTGATTCTTGCAGGAGTGGCAGTGGGCGCAGGTGTTGGTGACGCATTGGTTACCAGCAGGACGATCGAAGGCGTGGCGCGCCAACCAGAGTCGCGCGGCGCTCTCCTTACCCTGACATTCCTGTTCGTGGGTATCGTCGACTCGTTCCCGATCATCGGCCTTGTTCTCGCCCTGCTCGTCATCTTCTCCAAGGGCCTCGCGTAGTTCGGTGGGGATGTTAATGCTTCATGCCCTCATCCTATCGCAGGATCTGGTCAGCCTTGACTGGACGTTTGTTGCCGAGCTGATAGCGTTCCTCATCTTGATGTACCTTCTGGTGAGGATCCTATACAGGCCGGTGACGACTGCGTTAAACAATCGCGCGAACGCAATCAAGAGTGGACTTGCAGCCGCGGAAGAAGCGGCCAGGGCTGCGGAAAATGCACAGTTGCGCACAAAAGAGCAGCTCGACGAGGCGCGATCGCAAGCCCAGGAGATTCTCCGTCAGGCGAACGTGACCGCGGGCTCCATGCGCGAGCAAACTATCAATGAGGCACGGGCCGAGGCTCAAAAAGTGATTGAGCGTGGCAAGGCCGAAATCGAGCGCGAGCGCCAAGCCGCGGTCGACGAGCTGCGACGGGTGGTTGCTGATATGGCGATCCTAGCTGCAACGAGGGTCGTCGAAAAATCGCTCGACACGCAGGATAACCGCCGTCTTATAGAAGAGGCCATCGCCCAAACCAGCGGTTTTGCGACGCCAGGACGGCCGTAGATGGCAAACCTAAGCAGCGCCCGACGATACGCACAGGCAATAATGGAGCTCGGGCTCGAGCATAACGACCTCGACACCTGGAGAGCTGATCTCCAGTTGCTTGCGGAACTTTGGGCGGATACCGGGTTGCGGGCTTATTTCGAGGATGTCCGCATCAGTAAGGCAGCGCGCCTGCAACGTTGCCGAGAGATACTCGAAAGCCGCATTAGCCGCCGGGCGCTCAATATGGTGATGATGTTGATCTCGCGTGGCCACACATCACTGATCCCATATATTGCGCGCCGGTTCGAGGAACTGGAGCGCGAACGCGACCAGACCGTGGTTGCGCAGGTTACGTCGGCATACGCGCTTACAGCCGAAGAGCGACAGGCTCTGACTGAGCAGCTTGCGCAGTCTACGGGCAAAGATATACAGCTTGAGACTCGTATTTCGCCCGCCATTCTCGGCGGGCTGGTGATCAAGGTTGGGGACCAATTGCTCGACCTCAGCGTGGTGGGCAAGCTCAACCGCATGCGCGAGCAGGTAGTGGGCCGGCGCGTCTAAGCATGGCGCCCGGCGGGCCGGTTCGACGGCAGTAGGAGCATAAAATAAATGGCAATTAAGGCGGACGAGATCACCGCGGTGATCAGAGACCAAATAGAACATTTTCAGGAAACTAGCACCGCCGTCAGCGTCGGGACCGTGATCGAGGTCGGCGACGGAGTGGCACAGGTCTACGGCCTGCAGGGTGTCATGTACAGCGAGCTGGTCGAGTTTCCCAGCGGCGTCTTGGGCATGGCGTCGAACCTTGAGGAAGACTCCGTCGGCGTCATCATCTTGGGCAACTACCAGGAAATCCAGGAAGGCGACGAGGTCAAAAGTACCGGCCGCGTCGTGTCGGTGCCTGTTGGCGATGGCCTTCTTGGTCGCGTTATCGATCCGCTTGGCAATGCGCTGGACGGCAAGGGCCCGATTCAATTCACGGAGCGTCGACCTGTAGAGCGCGTAGCCCCTGGTGTGGTGACGCGAGAGTCGGTGAAGGTACCACTCGCCACCGGCATCAAGGCTATCGACGCGATGATTCCGATTGGGCGCGGCCAGCGCGAGCTGATCATTGGCGACCGAAAGACGGGCAAGACCGCGATTGCCGTTGATACGATCGTCAACCAGCGGGACACCGGCGTCATCTGCATCTATGTCGCCATCGGCCAGAAGAAATCAAACGTTGCCGAGCTCGCGGCTACGCTTGAGAGCCTCAATGCGCTTGACCACACGATCATCGTGAACGCCAGCGCCTCAGAACCTGCCGCTCTCCAGTACATCGCACCGTTCGCCGGCGCGGCGATTGGTGAGTACTACATGGAGCAGGGTAAGGACGCGCTCATCGTATACGACGACTTGACCAAGCACGCGCAGGCGTATCGTCAGGTTTCGTTGCTCCTCCGCCGACCTCCAGGACGTGAGGCGTACCCTGGCGACGTCTTCTACCTGCATTCGCGGCTGCTTGAGCGCGCGGCGCGCCTGAATGAACAGTATGGTGGCGGGTCGCTGACCGCGTTGCCCATCATCGAGACGCAGCAAGGTGACGTCTCCGCATACATTCCCACGAACGTCATCTCGATTACCGATGGCCAGATCTTCCTCGAATTGGACCTGTTCAATTCCGGAATCCGGCCCGCTATCAACGTCGGTATCTCGGTATCCCGTGTGGGCAGTAGCGCGCAGACCAAGGCGATGAAACAAGTCGCGGGTCGCCTCAAACTTGATCTTGCGCAGTTCCGCGAGCTCGCGGCCTTCTCCCAATTCGGCTCGGATCTGGACAAGGCCACACGTGACACGCTTAACCGTGGCCAGCACATGACCGAATTACTGAAGCAGCCGCAGTTCTCGCCGCTAAGGCTTGAGCAGCAAGTAACAATTCTGTACG
>JAQBPC010000649.1 GCA_028287725.1 Chloroflexota bacterium
ACGACCGATCGTCGTACGGCGCTCGCCGTACATATCTCTGCCAAATACCCGGATCTTGCCGACATCTTGCTAAAGCCCAAGGATGATCCTCAGGGAGAATTGCGGGCTAAATTCCTCGACGGCATGCGTGGCGACTACCGAACGCTGCTCGGCGTCAATGGACCCAACTTCGATCTCGAGTCGCTCGTCGATCGGCTCGTAGAAAGCAGGCGGACCAAGCTCGAAGGAGGTCCGGAAAAGCCGGTACCGCCATACGGTGTGGCCTTCCAGCAGTTCTGGGAAGGCACGCTCGCGGCGCTCAACGCCGAGGCGGTTCGCGTGAGCAGCATGGAAGCGCGCTGACTAAGTTATAAGCAAGTGGCCCATGAGATAGAGAGACAACGTACCTATCGGGTTTCTCCCTGGCTGAGCTGCCGATTGGACCCTGAGAACTGGAGACTATGCACCCTGGGTCGGACAGCAGCGGCGTCTGGAAACCACGGTCCTTCAGGCCTTGTCGTTACCCACATATGGCGTAGGCCGTGGAGTCTAACAGTTCTCGCCAAGCCGCGGGCTTCAGCCCAGTTCGATCCCAAGTTTCATGGGCGACCTAGCTGGTCTAAGCTAAGCATGCGCCCCGACTCGCGGGGTGGCCATGTTACCGGGCTGCTTGCGCCCTGCACGGAGCCCGGACCCCCGCGCATGTGACAGTTCCCCGATGCAGTCGCGCCGGCGTTTCGGCTTGCCCGATGGCTGCTGCCCTAGCCTCCCTTATCTGTGACCGCGCCTGTTTGGACCTCCTCAAAGTCGACCGCCGGCAGGGTTTGCCAGAGCTGCAGGCCACGCTCCAGCCAATTCATGCCGGATGTACGCGCAAAGCGGTCGAAGTCGTCGGGTGAATCCCACTCGTTCAGCGCTATGTAATGCCCAGGCTGCGCTACGTCTCGCAGCAGTCGCATATCATGGTAGCCAGCCTGCCGGCGAGCGTATTCATGCGCGGAATTCCACACCGTCTCGAATTCCGCCGTTCGCTCAGGCGCTACGCGTACAGATGTGAGCGTCGTAATCATCGCCCTGATCCGCCTTTGTTAGTCCTAACTCGGTTATGTCGGGACGCGATCCCATGGGAGCGCTCTCCCCGATGTCCTCAGGCAGGTGTATCGGCTTGCCCGAAGGCAATGGCCTGCTCCAGCGTCATGCCCTGGCCGGCATCCCACCCCCTGGCAAACGCGCCTTCATCCAGAAGGGCCCGAGTCGCGGCGACCTGACGGTCGAAGGCGGCGCGGTCGGTTCCGTTCAGCAGCACGCCATCGGCTGGAAATAGCGCGCCTACGGCCCCGAGCAGCCTGCCCGCCCGTTCTGCCTGTCCAACCGCCGCCGCTAGACCGGCCAGTCCCGCAAGGCTCATAACGGCGCCGGTCTGGTTTCCCATCTCCTGCCACGCGGCCAGGCTCTCCAGGAAGTGCTTTCGCGCCAGTGGCAGGTCACCAAGGAGCAGCGTGGCCAGCCCGAGATTAACCTGCACCAACGCAAAGCTCCAGGTGTTACCTGTCTGGCGCAAGAGGGGCAGGCTCTCCTCGTTCAAGGCACGTGCGGTCGCGGCATCGCCCTGAGCCAGAGCCACCATCGCCAGGCTTCCAAGGGCCACGGAGATGCCCCAAGCGTCCCCCACGGTGCGGAACATAGACAGGCTCTCCGTGAACATCCTGTGCGCCGTGTCGAGGTCACCTGCCTGGGCGTACGTGTCGCCAAGGCCGCGAAGCGCGAAGGCTGCGGACGCGTTGTCCCCCACCTCGCGCGCCAGTGCCAGCGCCTCCTCGTACGTAGAGCGCGCCGCCGCGAGGTTCCCTTGCATGAAGGTCAGTATGGCGAGATTCATCTGTGCGGCCGCGGTCCACCGCTTTTCCCCTCTCTCGCGATAGATAGCTATGGCCTCTTCCAGCTGAGGCTTCGCCGTAACGTAGTCGCCCTGAGCCCAGGCCAGCAGTCCGGCGCCCGTCAGCACTTTGGCTCGCGTTACTGTGCGCGCCGACGGGTCTGTTCGCGCCAGCGCGTCGTCGAGCCAGGCACGCCCCTCCACCACGTGCCCGCGCAGATACCAAAACCAGGCAAGCGCTCCTGTCATCCGCGCCTCGATCGCTATTGCGTTCGCTTTGCTCCAGGCGAGGGTGGCACGCAGGTTGTCGTGCTCGACCTCCCGGCGCTCGAGCCATGTCTCGCGCGCCGCACCGGTCCAGCTTAATTCCGCCTCCTCGACAAACGCACAGAAATAGTGTGCGTGTGCCTGCTGCTGCGTTTCGGTCTCTCCACTCTCGGCGAGGCGCTCGTTCGCGTACTCGCGGATCGTCTCCAGCATCGCAAAGCGGGGCTGACCCGCTGCCCCCTCCCGCGGCCGCAACAGGTTCTTGTCGACCAGCGAGGCTATTCCGTCGAGCACATCGAACTCAGAGTCTTGGGCCGCGCCGCAGACCTCCGCGGCAGCTTCCAGTGTGAATCCGCCCACGAACACGGCCAGGCTCCGGAACAGCCTCTTCTCCGGCTCGTCCAGCAGGTCGAAGCTCCAGGCAATTGCATTGCGAAGCGTCTGCTGGCGAGCCGGCATGTCACGGGCGCCGCTTGTCAAAAGCGGTAGGCGGCGGTCCAGACGTGCCAGCAGAGCCGGTGGTGACAGAAGTTTGGTGCGCGCCGCCGCCAGCTCGATGGCCAGCGGCAGCCCGTCGAGCCGATAGCAGATCTCGGCGATGGCAGGCGCTGTCTCGTTGGTGACGATAAAATCGGGCTTGACCTCTCGCGCCCGCGCGATAAACAACTCCACGGCCGCGTATTTCGACAGCTGCACGACGGCTGGAAGATTGCTGGGGTCGGGCAGCGTGAGGGGTGGCACGGGCAGTTCTCTTTCGCCCCGCAATCGAAGTGGCGACCGGCTTGTCACCAGGATGGTCAATTGAGGGCATTGCTCGAGCAGCTGGGTCAGCAATGGGGCGGCGGCGATTACCTGCTCAAAGTTGTCCAGCACGAGCAGCAGGTGTTTTGGTCGCAGGAAGGCGACAAGACTATCGACCACCGGCCTCCCCTCGGCATCTCGGATGCCGAGACTCTCGGCGATTTTCGACGCGACCAAGTTGGGATCCGTGAGTGAGGCTAGAGGCGCAAAGACCACCCCGTCCGCGAACACCTCGCGGAGGTTGTGGGCCACGTGCAGTGCCAGGCGGGTCTTACCGGTGCCGCCCGGTCCGGTAAGCGTTAACAGCCCCACGTCCTTGCGTCGCAGGAGGTCGCGTGCCGAGGCCACCTCGGCGGTCCGATTTATGAGCCGGCTACGCTGCACCGGCAGGTTGTCACGTCGCCGCTCACTCGCTTCCGGTGATACGGGACCATTACCCTGCGTGACCGCGACGCGCTCAGTCACCGCGAAGCGCTCGGTCAAAAGCAACGCTAGATCGTCTACGACCAGCCCGCGCAGCTCGTCGACGCTGCTGAAAGGCTTGTATGAGACACCATCCTCATCGCGGATACGACTCAGCAGCGTTTTGAGGCCGGGCTCGCGCTCCGGCGCCGGTGCTTTGACGTAGATCAGCTTCGGTTTGTCGCCGGCAAGGCGGTACTCGTCTTCCAAGCCCGACACATCCATGCCGGGAGCGACCCAGCCGTAACGCTCCCAGTAGATGCCGACGAAGACATCGCTTTGGGCGAGGTACGCCCGGTAGAGCTCCTTCGGCGGATGGGCACGGGCGCCGAGCTCGAAGAGGATCGGGGCGAGCCGCAGTTGGCTGATTGCCTCCCTCGCCGCCGCTCGCTCCTGCGCCAGCTCCTGCAATGTCGAGCTGACGAACACACGCACCCGCTGGTCGGGGGTGCGGATCACCGGAGTCGTGCCGTGCTGCGTTGACTCCGGCTCAGCAGGTCGCGTCGAGGCATTCTCCGAAGCGGCATGGGGTTGTGCGGTAGCCATAATTGCAAACTCCTTTTGGGGCTACCCGTCAGGCAAGTTCCCGTTGTTCGCGACTCTTGTTTTGCTCCGCAGCAGCACGGCGTCCGGTGCAACAAGCCATCGATGAACGCGAACACATACGAAGTGAGCTTGCGGGATGGTGCATTGGTTCCATGGCTTGTAATCGCATGTTCGCACGACGACTTTCTGCCGTCATGCTAGTGCGGGCGCGTTTAAGGAGCAACGGCGCGGGCCGCGGTCCCGGGGA
>JAQBPC010000594.1 GCA_028287725.1 Chloroflexota bacterium
GTCGCTGCACTGGATGAGGAAAATTTGGACGCGGTCGTCGAGGAACTTGGCGACGTATTGCTCCTCATAGTCATGATCTCGCAAATTGGTGAGGAGGTGGGCGACCTCGACTACACACACGTGATCCAGGCGGTGGCGGAAAAGCTGGTCCGACGGCACCCGCACGTCTTTGGCGACGTGAGCCTCACGTCGGCTGAAGCGGTTGTACAGAACTGGGAACGGATCAAGTCTGGCGAGCGCGAGGCCGCTGCCTCCGCACTCACGGGAGTTCCACTCGACATGCCTTCGCTGATTGCATCCCAGGTGATGCAGCGCAAAGCCGCTGTGCTTGGATTCGAGTGGCACAACATAGAGGACGTGTACGCCAAGGTCGACGAGGAGCTACAAGAGGTACGCACAGCCGCGACGGCGCCAGAAGTTCTGGAAGAGGCCGGTGACTTGCTGTTTGCACTGGTCAGCCTATGCAGGCATCTTGAGGTCGACGCGGACGAGGCGCTGCGAAAGGCCAACGCTAAATTTCGCCGGCGTTTCGAAGCGGTTGAGGCGCTAGCGGCTCATCACGGTGTGGACATGAACACACTGGACGCCGAAGCGCTCGACGAGCTTTGGGAAGAGGCCAAGGCACAGGAACGCGCGTAGCGCTCCTTTTCTCAAGCGCATCGCTAGCATATAGCTTCCTTGACAATGCAACGCGCAAGTGCTACGCTTACCGCAGACGGTTAGCACTCAACTAGCGAGACTGCTAAGTTTTGAGGTAGGGGTGGCAAAGAACATAGGCATTCTCACGGAGCGACGGCGCGCGATTCTAAAGGTCGTGGTGCAAGAGTACGTAAAGTCGGCTCAACCTGTGAGCAGCGGTCGCATCGAGACTGTCTATGGTCTCGGGGTTAGCGCCGCGACGATTCGTAATGAACTAGCTACCCTTGAAGAGATGGGTTATCTTGCCCAACCGCATACCTCGGGCGGCCGCGTTCCAACCGATCGGGGTTACCGTTATTACGTTGAGGGCCTGATGGACGAGCCGGCTGTTCCAGCGGAGGAACAGCGAACAATTGCGCACCAGTTCCACCAAGTGCAAATGGATCTCACCGAATGGCTGCGCCTATCGGCCGCTATTCTGGCTCAGAGCGTTCACAACGCCGCGCTGATTACGGCGCCAAAGCTGGCCGAGAGCCACATGAAGCATCTTGAGCTCATCAGTATTCAGGACTCGGTCGCGCTTCTCGTGCTGGTGTTGCAGGGCGGGCTCGTACAGCAGCAAATGATGATGCTGCCACTCCCGACTTCGCAGGACAACCTCTCGCCCGCGGCTGCCCGGCTCAATCGTTCGCTCGAGGGGAAGACTGCCTTTGAGATCGACCAGATCGCCCAAACGTTTGGTCCTGGACTCGATCGCGATACCGCTGAAACCGTTGCCCGCCTCATGTCGGCGCACGACCACCAGGATGCGCCTATCGTGTACTATGACGGGCTAGCCAACATACTCGGGCAGCAAGAGTTCACTGTGGCCGCCCAGGCAAAGAGCCAGGAACGTCAACAGGTGGCGCATGGCATGATCCAAATGATCGATTTACTTCAGCAGGGTCTATTGTTTCGTCGCTTATTGCCACAGGTCACAAGCGATGGCGGCGTGCAGGTTTTCATCGGTGGCGAGGGCGAGTACGAAGAACTAAGGCAGTTCAGCGTGATCGTTTCTCGTTACGGCGCCGTGGGCGGCGGCACTGGGATGCTTGGCGTTCTCGGCCCTACGCGGATGCACTACGGGCGGGCGGTTGCGGTTGTCCGATATATGACCGAACTGCTCAGTGAGCTCGCGGGAGAGCTCAATGGATGAAGCCATTGATAGGGAAGAAATGCAAGAAGATCAACGACCACCCAGAGACGCCGGTCACGACCGAGGCGAGCAGCGCAGCCGGTTTCGCCGGTCTGAAGCATCCAGCGGCAAGTCAAACACTCCGGGCGACGTCGACCAGTTTCAGGGCCAACCGTCGATGAATCCATCGTTAATTGCCGAGGCGCTGGGCGAGCTCAATCTGAGTAATGCCCAGGTGGAGGCCTTGGAGACATCGGTGCAGGAGTTATTGGCGTCGGAACAGGCGCGAACCGAGGAGGCAGTACAGCGTTTGGCCCGAACGCAAGCTGACTTCAGTAACTATAAGCGGAGAAACGATCAAGAACGCGAGCAGCAAGCGCGGTATGCCACTATGCTCTTGGTGTCGGAGCTGCTGCCCGTGCTCGATAATCTTGATCGGGCGCTGGCGACGGTTCCGGAAAGCGTGACAGGCCTTCCGTGGACCGATGGGTTGCTTCTTGTAGATCGCCAATTGCGAGCCACGCTCGAGAAGCAGGGGCTTCAGCCGATCAACGCGCTTGGAACCCGCTTCGATCCCACGCAACATGAGGCTATCATTCACGAAGAGAGCACAGAACATGCAGATGATGAAGTGATTGCCGAATTGCGGCGGGGCTATATTCTGCATGATAGAGTCGTGCGACCAACGTTAGTAAAAGTGGCGAAGCATGTTGAAGCAACAGCCCAATCTTCAGAGGAGAATTAAGAAACCATGGGTAAGGTAATTGGTATCGACCTCGGCACCACCAACTC
>JAQBPC010000613.1 GCA_028287725.1 Chloroflexota bacterium
CGCGACGTTGCGTTCACGGCAAAGCGCGAACAGTGCCTCGAAATCGTCACTGTAATGGCCCACGCGCAAGAGCATGTAGTTGTAGGGCAGCAGCACCGAGTCGAAGTCGAACCGCTCCAGACTCCGCTTATGCATCGCGGCAACGGATAAGCCATGACCGGTCACGCCGATGTACCGGACGAGCCCCTGGTCGCGTGCCTCGATCGCTGCTTCCAGGGCGCCGCCCGGGCCCATGGCAATCTCCCACTCGGTTGGGTCGACAAGGTTGTGCAGCTGGATAAGGTCCACCTGATCCACACGCAAGCGCTCCAGTGAGCGGCGGATCTGGTCGCGCGCCGGGCCGTAACGGCGCTCGCCGGTCTTGGTCGCCAGGAAGAAGTTGTTACGGTGCTCCCGCATCCAGGGGCCGATCCGTTCCTCGGAATTACCGTAACTTGCCGCCGTATCAATATGATTCACCCCGTATTTCAGCAGCACTTCCAGCGTGCCGTCGGCGTCCGCCTGCGTGACTTCGCCCAGCGCGGCAGCGCCGAATAGCGTACGAGTACTGACGTGCCCGGTGCGGCCAAAGGCAAGGGTCGGGATCATCTGATGCTCCTTCCAACTGTGGGGCAGGCACGCTTGCATTGTGTGCCGGCTGCGCCTGCCTTCGGAGTGCAGCGCATGCGCCTATTGGTAGTGTACGCTATGGCTGCTTCGGCCAATATCACGGGTGGAGTGCCCATCGCCCTCGAGCGCTTCAACCCCAGATGAGTTCGGCTAGGTAGCTAGGCGTACTTTTCCCATACCTCGTTGTGGCGCGCCCGGTCATACAGTATGGAAAAGGGATCGCTGGGGCGCCGCGGTACGGTGTGCAGCCGCATGTGCGCCTCTTCCGGTGTGCGGTTCCCTTTGCGATGGTTGCAATGCAGGCATGCAGCCACGCAATTCTCCCAGCTCGTGGCGCCTCCACGCGATCGGGGAAGGACGTGATCGATGGTAAGCGGACCTGATGTATCACCACAAAACTGGCACGTGTGATTGTCGCGGTTTATCAGCGTCCGGCGCGAGAGCGGCAACGTGAAGCGCTCATATGGCACATGAACATAATTGACCAGCCGGATGACGACAGGCGAGTCAAATGATAGTCGCTCCGAGTGCAGCTGTGCTGACACGTCGACTTCTATTGGCTCGGCCTTTTGCTTTAGCAGCAGAACAATTGCCCTTTGCAGAGAAATGAAGTTCAACCGCTGGTAGGTGGCATTTAAGACGAGTACGTGCCCCACCACTCGCAATCCTCTCCGGCCGCCTGGCAACCCCGTAGGTGCAAAAAAGGTGCCGGCCCAAATGGGCAGGCACCTTTAACTAACGCATATTTGTCCCTGTATAAGGTAGGGACGTCGGACAGCGCATATGTGCTCCTGCCAGCGCAGACCATGCCTCGCCCATCCGTCGGGTAGGTTGGCCGCAAAGCACATATCAGGACCTCGCAACAGCTATTGACTAAGAAACTGACCATTGTCTTCCTTATTCTAGGCAGTGCCCAGAAGCAATGTCAACAGCGGGCTGCCGACAACACGTTTCGCCCGTTTCCGCGATGTATTCAGGGCGCGATACGAAACGACATCACCTGGCATGAGTTGCCTGTGTTACATGCAAATATGGGGCCTCTCTCCACGGCCGACACCACGCATATGTACCGGCCCCACACATTACTAGCACCAGTGATGACCATCGGCTACAATGACGGGAAACTGATACCTCGAGAGACCTCGGGTTCAGCTTAGAGAGGTTAGATCACGTAATGCCTCGCGCCCGTAAGGCTCCTCCTCCATTAGATCCAGACGCACTGCGTCTCGCGGTGCTGCCGCTTATAAACACCGTTATTTACCCACAAGTGGGTATAAGCCTGTATGTAACGCGCGAGCCCTCCGCACGCGCGGTCGAAGAGGCCACGAATCGTAACATCCCCTTGCTCGTCGTCGCGCAGCGCGACCCTGGGAAGGAGGATGTAGGCCCGGACGATCTCTATGCGATGGGTACCGAGGCTACGATTGGCCGTGTCCTCAAGCTGCCCGATGGTCACAGCAACGTGCTGGTCCAAGGGGTGCGGCGCATGCGGATCCTTGGTTACGAGCAGATACTGCCCTTCTTGATCGCGCGAGTCGAGCCGATCGAGGAGGACAACGATAAGCCGCTCACAACCGAAGCGTTGATGCGCGCCGTGCTTGCCCTGTTCGAAAAGTGCGTCAAAGCAAGCAAGACTTTGCCCGAGGATCACTATATTGCCGCGATGAACGTTGAGGAGCCCGGCCGCCTGGCGGACCTTGTGGCCAGCAGCCTCGACCTCTCGATGGCGCAGCGTCAGGACCTTCTGGAGACATTGAGCCCGGCCGAACGGCTGCAGAAAATTAGCATCCACCTGAGCCGCGAGCTCGAGCTGCTTGACCTGCAGAACCGCATTCATTCGCAAGTTCAGCAAGAGGTCGATAAGTCGCAGCGGGAGTTCTTCCTGCGCGAACAGATGAAGGCGATCCAAAAGGAGCTGGGCGAGACGGATAGCTTTACCAAAGACCTTAGCGAGTTGCGAGAGCGTTTCGATTCGCTCAAGCTACCGGACGAAGTCCGGGAAAAGGCAGAGGTTGAGCTTCGACGCCTGTCGGCAATGCCGGCGGCCTCACCGGAGGTCGGCATCATCCGCACGTATATCGATTGGCTGCTGGCGCTGCCCTGGACCGTCTCCACGGATGACAACATTGATATCAAGCGCGCGGCCAAAGTGCTCGACGAGCAGCATTACGGACTGCCCAAGGCCAAGGAGCGGATACTGGAGTACATGGCGGTGCGGCAGCTCTCGCAAAGCACCCGAAGCCCGATACTCTGCTTTGTCGGTCCGCCAGGGGTTGGCAAAACGAGCCTGGGGCGCTCGATCGCCCAGGCCTTGGGCCGCAAGTTCGTGCGGATTTCGCTTGGCGGCGTGCATGACGAGGCTGAGATTCGTGGACATCGCCGCACGTACATCGGCGCCTTGCCGGGCCGAATAATCCAGACGATGCGGCAGGCGGAGACGATCAACCCCGTCTTCATGCTCGACGAGATCGATAAGCTGGGATCGGATTTCAGGGGTGACCCATCGTCCGCCCTGCTGGAGGTGCTTGACCCGGAGCAGAATCACGCCTTTGCCGATCACTATCTCGACGTTTCCTACGACCTCACCAAAGTGATGTTCGTCTGTACAGCCAACATGCTCGACCCCGTGCCGGCTGCCCTTCGCGATCGGCTGGAAGTGATCGAGTTGTCCGGCTACATCGAAGACGAGAAGCTGCACATCGCCGAGCAGTTCCTTGTGCCTCGGCAGCGCACGGACCATGGGCTTGGGGAAAAGGTTCGATTTACGCCGGCCGCGCTGCGCCATATTGTCCGTGAGTACACCCACGAAGCCGGGGTGCGTAACCTAGAGCGCGAAATCGCCACAGTTTGCCGCAAGGTAGCCCGCTCGGTTGCCGAAGGCCGGAAAGGGATTTCGATCATTGGTCATCAGGCCGTTGAGCGGTATCTCGGTCCTCCGCGCTTCGCCTTCGGTCTTGCCGAGGAGCAGGACGAGGTTGGCGTGGCCACAGGAGTCGCCGTGACCACGGCCGGTGGTGACCTGATCGCGGTGGAAATCGCCTTGCTACCCGGCAAGGGCACGGTGACGCTGACTGGGCAGCTTGGCGAGGTGATGCGCGAGTCGGCGCAGGCCGCGCTCAGCTATGCACGCTCCCGTGCGAACGAGCTTGGCCTAGATGACAAATTCCACGAGTCGCTCGACGTACATATTCATATTCCGGCGGGTGCCGTACCGAAGGATGGTCCATCCGCGGGCATTACCATGGCGACGGCGCTGATCTCCGCGCTAACGCGCAGACCGGTCTATCGCCACGTGGCAATGACCGGCGAGATAACACTCCGTGGCCAGGTGCTCGCGATCGGCGGACTGAAAGAAAAGGTGCTTGCCGCGCACCGGGCCGGGTTGAAGACCTTCCTCGCCCCCAGCAAGAATCGGAAAGACTTGCCCGACGTGCCCCGCGACGTGCAACGTGATGTGCGAATTATCTTCGTCGACCATATGGATAAAGTGCTGCCACTTGCCCTTGGAGAGCACATCGGTCTCAAAGTGGTGAAAGGCTAACAAGCGGTTTTCGCCGTAGCCTGACTGCCTGTATACTGAAGGCGATTTAGCCGGGTTCCCCGTTCCCGGCGCTGGTGCTCGTTTAACGCGTGCTTGGTTAGAACACCGTGCGTCCGTGTGGGACCTTGCAGGTAGCCCCCCTGCCAGGCGAGCGGCGCCTTGGCGGCATTAGGAGGGTTGCATGGCAGTTTCAGCGGCGGGGTCATCCAGGGCGGTCAGCCGCAACAGGTTTATGTTGGCGGTCCTGGGCGGCGTCAGTACAGTGATTGGCGTGTTCTACGTCGGGACAATTCTCCGGTACCTGTATCCCAAGAGCTCGTCCACTCCCCCGCTCCCCGTTTCATTGAGCGATCAGGGTGTCACGGACCCCGGTACCCAGGCAGTTCTGCCGTTCAACAATGGCGTGGCAGGGCCGTTCTACTATCCAACAGTGCCCGACAAGAGCGTGGTTGTCGGTGTCTTTGTCGAGAAGATTAAGGCCGCCGGACCACTCGCGGCCGATAACCTTCGTGTCGTCGAGCAGACGTGCACGCACCTGGGATGCCCCGTTGCCTGGGTTGCCAGTGACAACAGGTTCGAATGCCCCTGCCATGGCAGCCAGTTCAATCGAGATCTCTCGGTCTCTCATGGTCCGGCGAATTCGCCGCTGTACGAGCACGACTTCCAATTGAAGGCCGGTACGATGACTATCCTGGGGAGGAAGTAGGAGGATGGCACGCCAAGCGCGCATGAACCCTGCTATGCGCTGGGTCGACGATCGGCTTCATATTTCCGGCGTCGTAGACGCAGCGCTCAGCCACCCAGTACCGAAGCGGGTACACCCGTTGGACTACCTGGGTGAATCGACGCTCTTTGTCTTCATCAACCAGATGATTACCGGTATCCTGCTGGCCATGTTTTACAACGCGTCGGCGCAATCGGCGTATGCTTTCGACCCCGCCACCGGCAAGGCCGCGCCGACCATTGCCTGGACCAGCATTCAGCACATCATGAGCAGCGCGGTCCCGGCCGGCTCGCTCATCCGCAGCATGCACTACTGGGGTAATTACTTCATGGTGGTGCTGGTATTCGCCCACATGCTCCGTGGCTTTTACGTTGGCGCTTACAAGTATCCGCGCGAGCTGACCTGGCTGACGGGTGTGGCGCTACTGCTGGTGACCCTCGGCTTCGCGTTCACCGGTTATCTCCTGCCCTGGGACCAGAAAGCATATTGGGCGACGCAGGTAGGCGTGAACATCGGCGCCTCGGCACCGATCCTTGGTCCTACCATCGGCCTTCTGCTGCGTGGCGGGCCAACGCTCAATGGCGATACGCTCACACGATTCTTCGCCATCCACATGCTGGTACTTCCCGCCTTGATAGTCACGCTCATCGGCGTTCACATATTGCTCACGAACATTCAGGGCGTGAGCGAGGCCGACGGTCTGGTTCTCGAAGGCGAAGAGACAGTGATACATGGTGGAGGGCGTAAGTAAATATGGCGACCACGACAACGCCGCGTGGCTTACAGCCCCCTGATAAGAAGCAGGTACGTATCACGGTGCCGGAGGGCCGGAAGGTTCGCTACGGCGATCGATTCTTCCCGAAAGTGCCGTTCCAGGCGATTTTCTACATCGGCGCAATCTTCGCCGTGATCATTTTCCTGGCGATTGCCAGCCCAGCGCCCTTGCAGGATCCCGCGGATCCGCTGAATCACGCCGCGATCGATCCGAAGCCCGAGTGGTACTTCATGTTCCTGTTCCAGCTTCTGAAGTACTTCTCCGGCAACTTCATCGTCATTGGCACGGTGATCATCCCGACGATTCTCGTGCTGTTGTTACTAGGCCTGCCGTTCTATGATCGGAACTGGGCGCGGAAGGTAGCAAAACGGCCCGTGGCCGTTCTCTCGATGAGCGGCGGCATGTTGATCATCATATTCCTGACGTGGGGCGGCGTGGGCTTCCCCAAGCCTAACTTCAGCACAACCAGTGGTGTGGCGACTACTCCGCCAGGTGGTACGACTCCTGTTGCCGGTGGCTCCGCGATCAGCCCGGCCGTTGCGCAGATTTTCTCCGCCCACTGTGCTGCCTGTCACATTCAGCAGCAGTTCGGTGGCTTGAATCTTTCGAGCTACCAGGGTCTGATCAAAGGCGGCAATGTGCTGCCGGGGCCAGCGATTGTGCCTGGCGACCATGCGAAGAGCTACGTCTGGCAGATTACGCAGCCGAAAGGCCCGTGGCCTGGTGGTCAGCGAATGCCAGCAGGCGGACCTTATCTGTCGTCCGCCGACGTTAGCACCATTGCGACCTGGATCGATAGTCTTGGCAGTAAGCCGGCTACTACAGGCGGCACTACGGCCCAGGCGGTCTCGTTTAAGAAAGACGTGCAAACTATATTCAGCGCCCACTGTGCGCAGTGCCACCTCAATGGCGTTGCCTCGGGAGGACTTGGGCTCACCTATGCAGGGATCATGAAAGGTGGCATAGTCGTGCCTGGTCCGGCGGTGACGCCCGGTAACCACGCGACCAGTGTGCTCTGGAAGATTCTTCAGCCTGGGAGCGGCCAGCCCGGCGGCGCGCGAATGCCTCTTGGCGGCCCATATCTCTCCGACACGCAGATCAACACAATCGCGGCCTGGATCGACCAGGGCGCAAAGAACAACTAAGCATGTGTGATCACGGAGCCGCGCCGCGGGGCTAGGGCGGCTCCGCCGACCACTGACAGGACGCGCAACATGAAATCTGGGCGAAGTGGCATGGCGATGACTGGTTGGGTGATGACCATTGCCGGCAGCGGTACGGTATTGTTCTGGCTGGCGTACGAGGCCGTTTCAAATTTCGCGTCGTCGCCCGTCGCAACGCTGGTCAGCGTCATCGTCGTGCTTGGCCTGATGGCCCTTCTGGTGCCGGTGCCGCTATTGCTGGCGACGCGGCGAGCAAAGGCTCGGCGAAGCCAAATCCAATAAGCGCGTACCTACCGTAAGGTGTGACAAAAAGAATCGCGGCGCCTCGCCGGCGCCGCGATTCTTAGCTTTATGTCGCGGTAGGTTAACGGTTTAGGTGTCGTTGTTGTCGTCGTACGTGTCGCCGCTGTCCTCCGCGTCGGCGCTATCGTCCGCATCAGCATCGAATGCGCTGTATAAATCCTCATCATCCTCGACAAAGCGATCCTGACGCACCAGGGTGTCCTTGGTGTATGGCTTGAACCCGGTGCTGGTCTCGGGCGGGAATGAGACTCGGCCGGTTAGCTGCGGAGCCTGGTATGTCTCACGAATCATCACGCGGATGTACCGGCCCTCGATGCGTACGGCCGCCGCGGCATACTCGTTACCCCCGGTGAGCAGCTCGATTAGGCGAGCACTCAGCTTACCGTCGAGGAACCCGAGCTCCTGCCCGACCGCGGTGCTGACCAGCACAAGGTCGTCTTGAGGCATCAGCGCAAGGCGATCGCCGGCGGACAGGTTGGAGAGCACTTCCGGCGGTACGCTGGTGAAAATCGAACGGGCGATGGTTTTGCCGGATTCTTCGATGAAGAACCGGGCGTCGACCGAGTCATGATGATCTCGTGAAACAGGGATGACACTGTCTTTGATCACGCTCAGTCGATTCGCGTTCCGTTGCGCGATAGCATTCGCCGGCTCAATTGAGAGGGAATGGAGATACGCTTCTCGTGCGTCGGCGATCCGGCCAAGCTCGGCGTATGCCTTGCCCAAGCGGTTCCAGGCTTCGACGTCGGGCTCGAATTGCTCCACCAGCCGCCGGTTCGCGTCGGCCGCCTCTTCCCATGAGCTGCGCATGGCCAGCTCGATCGATCGCTCAATGAGCTGCCTGCGGGCACGCTGTCGTTCTTCTTGCTGTAGTTCGTTCATGCTAATTCTGTAAATTCCTTTCGCACCCATTAGGATACCGGCACAGGCAAATTATGACAGATTATGTCGGGACACCCTGCAATGCCCACGGGCTTGTCTTCTCGATCCGTGTCTGCACGAGGTGCCCGCGAAGGTCCTTCTCCTCGCGCGGCAGGTACACGAGTTTGCCGGTACGCGTCCGTCCTCGCCACTGTGGAATATCGCGACGGGCGGATTGTGTGTCTTCGACCAGCACTTCCACCACGGTGTGCAGGAGCTGCTCATTACGGCGTGTGCCGATTTGCTCCTGGAGTGCCTCGAGGCGCTGTTGCCGCTCCTCTTTGACTTCCTGAGGGATATCGTCTTCCCAGCTAGCGGAGACGGTGCCATCGCGGGGTGAGTAACATGCGGTATGTACCTTATCAAATTCACATGCCGCTACCACGTCGAGTGACTGCTGGAACTGTTCATCGGTCTCTCCCGGAAAGCCCACGATCACATCGGTTGAAATGGCTACACCAGGTACCGAGGCCTTGATCCGTTGTACCAGCTCAATGCAGGCCGCACCAGTATACCCTCGCCGCATGCGGCGAAGTACGGCGTCGTCGCCGGCTTGAATCGCGACGTGAATGTGCTCGCATACTCTGGGCAGGCT
>JAQBPC010000641.1 GCA_028287725.1 Chloroflexota bacterium
ACCATGCCCGCCTGCGCAACGCCGAGCGCCGCAGTAGGCTCGTCGAGTATAACGACGTCTTTTCCCCACAGGACGGCACGCGCAACGGCCACCGACTGCCGCTGGCCACCAGACAGCGTATCTACCGTTTGCCTGATCGACCGTAGATTTACCTTTAAGTCCTTCAGGTGTTTGCTCGCCTGCTCGCGCATAGCTCGCTGATTGTAGACGTCGAAGAAGCCCAGGATACCGTTGCGTTTGATCTCTCGGCCAAGATACAGGTTTGAAGCGACATCAAGATCGGGCGCTAACGCCAGATCTTGATAGACAGTCTCAATACCGGCCTCACGCGCATCGCGCGGGTTATGGAAATGCATTTCTTTGCCCGCCATCGTCACCGTGCCGGAATCCGGACGCATGGCGCCCGACAGGATCTTGACGAGCGTGGACTTGCCTGCGCCGTTATCACCGATCAGCGCTGCAATCTCACCCGGATAGACTTCGAAGTCCGCGCCCTCAAGCGCCGTGACGTTGCCGAACCGCTTTGCGATGTCCCGCGCTTCAAGGGCGGGCGTACGGGTTGCTGCCGCTGCAGCCGCCATCTACTCCCTCCCTTCTACGCCGACGCAATACGGCGCTTGCGCCATTGGTCGACCCATACGATGACGATCAACAGCAAACCTTCGACGGCTTGCTGAACGTGTGCGTCCGCCCCAATGAGATCGATGCCATTGGCAAGCTCGTTAATCAACACCAGGCCAAAGAACGTGCCAATGATGTTGCCGCGCGCGCCGAACAAGCTCGCGCCGCCAAGTACCACGGCGGCAATAGCGTCAAGCTCGTTGCCCAGGCCGTTATTTGGGTTGGCGCCGTTCAGTCGCCCAGTCTGTAGCAATCCCGCCATGCTGGCCAGACAACCGCTGATCGCATAGACGAGCACGATAATCGCCAGCACGTTCACACCGGAGAGTCGCGCTGCCTCCGGATTGCTGCCAAGCGCATAGACGTAGCGCCCGCGGCGGGTGTAGCGCAAGAATAACTCTCCCGCGATACCGACTGCCGCCAGCACTAAAAAGATATTGGGAATGCCGAGCAATGAAGTGTCGCTCGCCCAATTGCTGAACGGCACCGGCTCTCCAGTTGGCGAGAGGGAGGTGTTCAGACCGTTCCCTGCCAGATACGCCGCTCCGCGCGCGATGCCCAACATGCCCAGCGTCACAATGAATGGAGGGACCTTTGCCCCACCCACAAGAAAGCCGTTCACCAGCCCGATGCCAATGCCCAAAAGCAAAACCGTGACGATGACGGCAGGCGTCGGCCAGCCCGCGATAAATCGCTGAGCGGCGATGATCCCACTAAAGCCAAGGACCGCACCTATCGAGAGGTCGATCCCTGCCGTGATGATCACAAAGGTCTCACCTACTGCCAGTACACCGACCACGGCCATTTGCCGTGCGATATTCTGCAGGTTACCGGTGCTGATGAACGTGGATTGGCCGATATCGCTCAAATTCCCGCTAGGGATAGTGCGAATCGCGAAGTAGATTCCGACGACGATAATGATGCCCAGCAGCCCGAGCCGCAATGCAAGATCCACGCGCGACACGACTCCGCCCGACAGGCCTTTTCTGCCTGAATCGGATACGACACTCGGCTCCGTCACCGGCGCTGCGGAGAGCGGTGACTCTGCCACCCTTACACCCTCTCAGTCCAGATAGGCCGGCATCCGCTGTCGAACGCTTCACCGCGTGAGATAGCGGATACCGGCCGTAACGATAGTCGCCTAACTACGAATACTACAGCCCCAGCATGCGGCCAGGCTTGCCGAGCGGAAGCAGCAAACCCTTGATCAACGGGGAGTTCATATTGGCCTTGGTGGCAACGGTAGCGCCGGTATCCAAGAACACTGGGGTCTTAACGCCCAGAGCCGATAGAATGCCGTAGCCCACGCCTCCGTAGCCCATCATGTACGGGTCTTGAAGTAGAAGGCCATCGACCGTACCCGCAGCCAGGTCATTGACCAGCTGCGTGTTGCTATCGAAGCCCACCAGCGATACCTTCTTGTTGTTTACGTGCTTCTCGCCAAAGGCGGTAACGGCGCCAACAAGCGTGTAGAGGTTGTCGGCGAAGTAGCCGACAAGGTTCGGGTTGGCTGTAATTGTATCGGCGGCAATGCTCACGGCCTTGGTGGTCTGATCGCCCCCGGCGTCCTTGTGCGCCACGAGCTTGAGGCCGGGATACTTCTTGAGGCCGTCGAGGAAGCCCTGGTCGCGCTGGCCAAGCGAACCGACGTTGGACTGGAATGTGGCATACGCCACCGGGCCGGAAGCGGACCCGGTCTTGGCTTTGATGGAAGCGGCGAGTGCATCGGCACAGGCCATGCCGCCTGCATGGTTATCGGTAGAAAGGAACGACTGATACTTGGTCGTAGTCGCCGCGGAATCGATAAGGATAACCTTGATACCTGCGTTGAAGGCCTTGGCGATAGTAGCGTCGAGCGCTGTCTTATCTGTCGGAGAAAAGACGATGAAGTCTGGTTTCTGGGTGATGGCGTTCTCGAGGAGGTTAACCTGGCCGGCGATGTTTGACTCTGCATCGGCGCCGGTGTACTTCAGGCCTTGCACACCATAGTCCTTGGCGGCCTTCTTGGCGGCTGCGAGAACGATCTGCCAGTAATCGGAGTTTACGGTCTTGACGATGGTGACCATCCGGAGGCCGCTCAGACTGGTAGCCTTACGAGCGGGTGAGGCAAAAGCTTCAGCTGCGGGCTCGAGAAGGCTCAGACCGCTGCCTGCCGCGGCGGCGCCTGCGCCGGCAATCGCGGCACTCTTCAGGAAACTGCTTCGTTTCACGATGTCTATTTCCTCCACTCGATGTTCAAGTATCAACCGGGAAATGAAATGAGGATGCACACTCCAGCGTGCGGTGCATGTTCCCCTGGCCCCCGACTACCACCCCCCACTTTAACCTGGCTGGGTCGCAATGACGCAGGCCCAACGTTACCCACAAAATGAATACAATATACAGAATACCAGCTACAAAATAGCATACGAACATTCAAAAACGCAAGCTACCGACCTCGGGATCCTTAGAGCAAGATTCCAGGTCCACCCGATACATAAGTACTTGGCCATCATTCTATCGCTATTTGCGCAATTGAGACGCACGGTTCGGTGACAGTTCGTAGTCAACAAGATCGGTGATGTGCGTGACGCCTGGTACGCCGACCGAAACCTTCACCCCCGAACTTTTCGATGAGATTTTTCATCTCCTGCGCGGCTATGAGCGCGCTGTCGTGCCAACGGCCGTCGATCACGCCTACGAGATGATCTGGAAGCAGCTGATCGTGAGCGGTGGTCGCGGCGGTCAACGGCTGTCGGACGTTACGCTCGCAGCGCAGCTGGGCGTGAGTCGTACACCCGTGCGGCAGGCGCTTTACCGGCTCGCCGAGGATGGGCTGGTGGTGAGCGACCCTCGCCGAGGCTTCTGGATGCGCACATTCACGTCTCGCGACGTCAGCGAAATATATACGTTACGAAGCGCGCTTGAAGTCCTGGCTCTCCGCCTCGCGGCGCCTCTTCTCAACCCAGACGACCTTGCGGCCCAGCTCGAATTGGCTACCGAGCTCCGCTACAACCCCCAGGCTCATAGCCTCGCGCTGCATTTGCGGAGCGACGTGCACATGCACAACTTGTTGATTTTGGGTTCCGCCAATTCTCGCTTGATTCGAGCGCTCGCGACGATTCGAAGCCAGCATAGTATGTTCCAGATTCGTGATTCGTTGTTTCCAAGCCGCGTCGAAGCTGCCGCCCAAGATCATCAAGACATTTTACGCGCGCTTATTGCCGGTTCGGTCGACCAAGCTGCTGATCTCTTGGCAAAACACATCGAGCGTTCCGCCACGGGCGTGCTCGAGGATCTTTTTGCGGACGAAGACGACCAGGCCGGATAAGGCACGGTAGTGGTGGCTTCGCGGAAGCCGGCTCGCCGAGTTCGAACGCATGAATGGGAGCGCTTGTATGTCGATCACGATTACTAGCGTCAAAGCTCTCGATATTCGCTTTCCGACGTCTCGGACGCTCGATGGTTCGGACGCTACCAATCGCGACCCAGACTACTCGGCCGCGTACGTGATCCTGGGTACGGATAGCCCGCAGGGACTCGAGGGACATGGGCTCACGTTTACGATCGGACGCGGCACGGAAATCTGCGTGGCGGCGATTCGCGCCCTGGCGCCACGCGTGATCGGCCGCACCCTCGAATCCTTCACCGCGAATATGGGTGAAATGTGGCGCCATGTGACGGGCGACAGCCAGCTTCGCTGGATCGGCCCAGAAAAGGGGGCAATCCATCTCGCGACCGCGGCAATCGTCAATGCTATCTGGGACCTTTACGCCAAGGCAGAGAAAAAGCCGCTATGGAAGCTGTTGGCCGATATGTCGCCCGAACAGATCGTCTCGTGTATCGATTTCCAGTACATCACCGATGCGATCACACCGGCCGAAGCACTCACCATGCTCAAGAATCTGGCGCCGACACGCTCGTCACGGGAAGACGAACTTCGCAAAAACGGCTACCCGGCGTACACAACGTCAGCCGGATGGCTCGGGTATTCCGATGATAAAATGCGCGCCCTGCTGCGCGAAAGCGTGGCAAAGGGTTGGACCCACTTCAAGCTGAAAGTCGGCATTGACCTCGAAGATGACCTGCGCAGGGCACGGCTCATGCGCCAGGAAATTGGACCGGACCGCTATTTGATGGTCGATGCAAACCAGGCCTGGGACGTTGATGAGGCAATTGCCAACATGGAGGTGCTTGCCCAGCTGAGTCCGCTCTGGATCGAAGAGCCGACCAGCCCGGATGACGTCCTTGGTCACGCGAGGATTGCGCGTGCCGTTGCCCCTATTGGCGTGGCCACGGGGGAACACGCGCAGAACCGCGTAATCTTCAAGCAATTGCTTCAAGCCAACGCGATCGCCTACTGTCAGATCGATTGTTGCAGGCTCGGCGGCGTTAACGAGGTGCTGGCGGTGCTGCTGATGGCCGCAAAGTTTGGTGTTCCCGTGTGCCCGCACGCGGGCGGCGTGGGACTGTGCGAGTACGTCCAGCACGTGGCAATGTTCGATTACATCGCGGTTAGCGGTTCGCTCGAAAACCGTATCGTCGAATACGTCGACCATCTGCACGAACATTTTGTAGATCCGGTGGTCATGCGGGATGAGCGATATATGCCGCCGGCGGCGCCGGGCTATAGCATCACGATGCGGCCGGAATCGTTGAAGGCATACGAGTTCCCTAATGGCTCGGTCTGGCAAACCGGCGGGGATTGAGCTGTAGCGAATCTACACAGCTCCTGGGGTAACCAACACTTTCACCTCGCTCGGCTCGGGCCCATGTGCGAGCATGTCAGGCAGCTCCGCAAGGCCCACCCGATGACTGATGAGTGGGGCAAGATCCAGCCTGCCCGACGCCGCTAATTCCACCGCACGCCCATGCGTCAGAGGGTTCAAGTAGGAGCCGAGAATGCTCAGCTCCTTGGCAAATATCTCGAACGGGCTGATGCGAGCGGTCTCGCCTTGCGGCGTCACGCCAAATACCAGCACCGTCCCGCCGCGCCGCGCCATGGCTACACATTGTTCGAATGTCTCGACCGCCCCCACACATTCGATAGCTACATCAACCCCGCCTGGCGCCGGGCCGGTTGAGTCAGTCACAGTCGATACCACGTCGACACTGCGCGGATCCATCGTCGCAGTGGCGCCGAACTGCTCGGCGAGCTTACGGCGCCCATACTGCCGGGTAATCAGCACGATCGAGGTAGCGCCCGCGAGGCGGACAAGCTGGACCATAAGCTGCCCGATGATGCCCCCGCCAACGATGGCGACAGACATCCCTGGTGCAACCTTGGCCAGGTCCAGCGCACGCAAGCAGCAAGCCAGTGGCTCGCAAAGCGCGCCAAGCTCAACAGGGAAGCCAGCCGGCAGCGAGTAGACTTGTGACTCCGGTACTTCGACTAGCTCGGCAAGGCCTCCGTCAAGATCGACCCCCAGCGCCACACGGTTTGGGCAAAGGCAAACGTCGCCGCGCCGGCAGAATACACACGAACCGCAGGAAATGTTCGGGTCGATTGCCGCGGACACACCGAGAAGCGAGTGAGATGCCTCACTCGCCGCTACCACTACACCGGCGAACTCATGGCCGAGCACAACCGGCAGGGCAGACGGATAGTCGCCATGGAAGATATGGCGATCGGTACCACAGATGCCGCAAGCGGCGACGCGAAGGACCACGTGGCCAGGCCGCGCGACCGGATCGGGTAGATCCCGAAGGGCCAATTGTCCGATGCCCCGGAGCTGCGCCGCTCGCATTGACCTGTACTCCCGGCAGCTTATGTGGTCCGAGACCACGAACGATGGGTTTAGGCAGGTGTCCCCGAGCAAGTCATGGGGCTCGGTGGCCGCCGAGCCCCATGACTGTCACACCCAAGCCGATTGGCTCGCGCACGAAGCAAGTGCCGCGCCATCGAGCACCGTGCCACTAGATAGTGGAGCTTATAGCGTAGCTCCAATGATCCAGGGATTAAACTCCTCTTCGCCGGCGCCCTGCGCCTCACTCTTAGAGGGCTCACCCGAGGCAACGGCCAATATCCGCTCAAATATCTCATTGCCGACCTCGGCTAAAGTCGCGCCCTCCAGCACCCGGCCGGCATTGACATCCATGTCGCTTTCCATCTT
>JAQBPC010000677.1 GCA_028287725.1 Chloroflexota bacterium
TCAACCCCCTCTTTAACAAGACCACAACTTTCTCCTGCTATCGTAGGGGTAATAGAACCCGCAGGTCCTCACGGTGCGTTGGGCTGTAATCAACCATGCCCATAAGCCGTAAGATTGTGCGAAGCAAGCCGCACGCCTCGTTCAGATAGAGTACGAGACTGGGTGCAGGAAGTCTGAAGCAGCTTACGTTAATTTCCCTATGGGGCAGGTGTGGCACACATGTCAAGGAGAGTTGAACGATGAACCTGGCAAAGCTCTTGAGCGGACTGAGCGTCAGTCTGCGACGTACTCATAGACAATTGGCGTCTATCCCGTCGTCCAGGCAGTCGACATCGTCTCGCAAGTTGCATTTCTTGGGTCGTCACATGCCTTGGCTGCGCCTCTTGCTCATCGCCATATTTTTACTTCCATTGTTGCCCAAAATTCAGACTTTGCCCGCCCGAGCAGCTGGCGTCTGCGATATTGTCTGCGAGAACGCCAAGCCAGGCAACCCGCCGAGCCAATGGGACGTCACCGGAGGTAATGCGGGTGCCGCGAGCATACAGGGTTTTGCCACCGATATCAGCGTGAATGCGGGCAACACAATTTCCTTTAAGGTCAATACTACCTCGACGAACTACTCGCTCACCATCTACCGCATGGGCTATTACCAGGGCAACGGCGCTCGCCAGGTGGCCGTGGTCACGCCCTCGGTTCCTCTCCCACAGACACAACCTAACTGCCTAACCGTCAGCGCAACTGGATTGATTGACTGCGGAAACTGGGCCGTCTCGGCCTCCTGGGCCGTGCCCAGTGACGCTGTGTCGGGCGTCTACTTCGCGAAGCTGATCGATGCCGCCCCCGGCGCCGCCTCCAGCCACATACCCTTCGTGGTACGCAACGACGCCAGTACCTCGGCCATCGTCTTCCGAACCAACGATACCACCTGGGCAGCATACAACGACTACGGCGGTAACAGCTTCTACTATGGAAACGCGCCAACAGGATGCGGTATCAATAACGGGTACTCCTGTGGTCGAGCCTATAAAGTGAGCTACAATCGGCCGTTTAACGACCGAAGTGAGAGCGGCGGCTACGGCACCTCCAACTACTTCTTCTATGCCGAATTCCCGATGATCCGCTGGATGGAATCCAACGGCTACGACGTGAGCTATATCAGCACGGTGGACATGGATCGCAATCCCGCCCTCCTGCTCAACCATAAGATCATCGTAAGCGCGGGCCACGATGAATACTGGTCTGCAGCTGAGCGCGCGGCACTGCAGTCGGCGCGCGACTCAGGCGTCAACATTGCCTCGTTCACCGGCAACACAGGCTTCTGGAAGACCCGCTATGAGAACTCCATCGATACGTCCGCGACGCCGTATCGCACCATGGTCTGCTACAAGGAGACGGTCGACAGCAAAGTCGAGGATCCACTGGGTCCGGCGACGTGGACGGGCACTTGGCGCGACCCGCGCTTCAGTCCGCCAGGCGACGGAGGGAAGCCCGAGAATGCCATATTAGGGACGGCCTTCACGGTAAATCGCGGTTCCGCAGATCCTGTCCTCACTTCGGCCTTCGCTAACCTACGTTTCTGGCGCAATACTGCCGTCGCTGGGCTCACTGGCAGCCAGACGGTGACGCTCGGCACTCAGACCATTGGCTACGAATGGGATGAGGATCTGGACAATGGGTTCAGGCCGGCTGGGCTGTTCAACATGGCGGCCACATCGGTAAACGTCCCCGAGCGCATCGCTGATTACGGCAATACCTATGTGCCTGGCACGGGCGTCTGGGGGCCAACGTCATACAAGGCGCCAAGCGGCGCGACGGTCTTCAGTGCAGGCACTGTCCAGTGGGTCTGGGGCTTGGATATCCATCACGACCTCACTCCTGACACTGGCCCATCGGCTCCGAATGTCACCATGCAACAGGCCACCGTGAATCTGTTCGCGGATATGCATGCGCAGCCCGCGTCGCTGCAGTCGGGACTTGTCGCGGCCACGGCTTCAACGGATACGACACCCCCCTCGTCGGCGGTCACCTCACCGGCGCCGAACGCCACTGTTCAGGGCAGCGCGCTCGTGATTTCTGGCTCTGCATCGGACACGGGAGGTGGTGTAGTCGCGGGGGTAGAGGTATCGGTAGATGGCGGCAGCACCTGGCATAAAGCTGCCATTTCGACCGCAGCGGGGTCAACGACCTGGAATTACGGGTGGAACCCGGACGCGCAGGGCAATGTGACCATCAAGAGTCGCGCCGTCGACGATAGCGGAAATATAGAGACGCCATCGGCCGGCATCGCGATCACGATAACATGCCCCTGCCGCTTGGGCTACACCAAGGTTGGCAGCTTAAAGGACGCCGGAGATTCCAACAACATCAATGGCTCGCGCTTCACGGCGAGCAGCGGCGGGACTATCAGCAGCATGAGCGTCTACGTCGGCGCTATCAGTGCGGCGCCCAATAATCAGTACCAATTGGCTATCTACACGGACACCAACGGCGTACCTGGGACCCTCCTGGCGAGCAGCGCCACAGGAACGCTCACAGCTAACTCCTGGAACAGCATACCCGTCAGCGCTACGCTCAGCCCGAACACTGCGTACTGGTTGGCGTATAACACGAATGGCACCAGCAACCTGAATAGCTTGCAGTATGACAGCCCGGTCACCGGTGTTACCGAGATGTTCAGTACCGCAGCCGTCACATTCGGCAGCTGGCCATCGACCTTTTCGGCTACAACAGTGCCCTCCTGGGCTTTCTCAATCTACGCCACGATCTCAGGTACCGGCGCGACGAGTACGCCAACAGCAACGAGCACACCTTCAGCGCCAACCGCGACGGGCATACCCGGGTCGCCCACCGTGACGCCGACAAACACGCCAATTCCGCCTACGGCGACCAACACCGCGACGGCGACAAACACCCCGACCGTAACCAACACCCCGACGGCGACGAGCACCCCGGCGCCGACGAGCACGCCGGTGACCTGCCCCTGTTCAACTATCTTCACAGCAAGCTCTGCGCCCGCCGTCGATTCCTCGGGCGACGTCAATGCCGTTGAGATAGGTGTGAAGTTCACCTCCGACGTGAGCGGGTACGTCAGCGGCATCCGCTTCTACAAGGGTGCCGCCAACTCGGGGATCCATGTCGGCAACCTGTGGAGCAATACGGGGCAGTTGCTTGCCAGCGCGACGTTCACCAATGAGACGGCCAGCGGCTGGCAGCAGGTGCTGTTCTCCACACCGATCGCTGTCACGGCCGGCACTGTCTACGTCGCCTCCTACCATGCCAATGCCGGGAACTACTCCGCCACGTCAAACACCTTTGTCAGTGCGGTTAAC
>JAQBPC010000709.1 GCA_028287725.1 Chloroflexota bacterium
TTTGCGCAATCGGTATTACGACGGGCGCCAGCCATGCTACTCAAGCTGAAATCACAGGCTCTGCCTTGCTGCCTTCGAGACGCTTCATGATCGATAGTATTTGCTCGGTTTGGAACTGATTGATCTCGAGTAGCTTTTCGATTTGCGCTTCTGCCTTCTGGTTAACCTGGAAATCCGCTTCGGCACGAAGCTCTGAGTGTCGACTGAGCATGTTCCCACTCACCATTAGTGCAAACATCAAGGGGAGCTGTGGAAGGTTCAGGATCACCAATAAGAGCGGGAGATTCGGCAGCGAATCAAATTTGAAAAGCCCGATGCCGACGAACGTCACCCAAATTACCTCATATGCGGCGACAATTAGGAACGTAACCATGCTGCCACACAGGTCGTTGATCCTGAGCGCCAATCGGTCCAAGCCGTTCATTTCTTGCTTCTGTTCGGCGTTGACGTCGCGTACAACTTACTTGTGGGCAGCTAAGTGCGGAAATGGCATGTGCTGCAGCGAGTTCCCGAGGTGGTGTAACGAATCCCCTAGATGCGATTCGTGCGAGGATGGTGGCGCTTCAGGTTCGCTCATCTGCGTCCTCTTTCAATAATCCGCGGATTGGCGGCAATGTACACCAGCGCATGACGGTCGTCAATGCATGAGTTACCACCCCGTGCCATACACGCCAGACAGCTATGCTGCAATAACCGGTACGGCCCGCTACGAGGACGATGTTTGTGTTGTTCTACGACGGGGGGCGCCTAACGCGCGTCGCGTTCGCCGGCTTTGCTGTCGATCAACGAGTCGTACAAGCATTGCACACGATGAGCCACCACCGGCCATGCATAATGCTGGGCCGCTCGAGCGCCACGCACGCCCATGCTTTGCCTCGTGATTGGCGATCTCCAAAGCGCGAGCAAGCGATCCGCCATGGCAGGCGCGTCGGTCGGATCCACGAGATAGCCGGAAACGCCATTCACGACCGTCATTTGCAGGCCGCCGGAGCGAGCAGCAATGACGGGAACGCCACTCGCCATGGCTTCGAGCGCGACTAACCCAAACGATTCATGCAACGACGGCACCACGCATACGTCGGCAGCCGCGAAGAGTGCCGGCAGGCTTTCCCTCGATACAGCGCCCATGAATCGTACTGTCTTGTCCAGCCCAAGTTGAAGCGCCATTTCCCGCAGTCTCGGCGCTTCACCCGGCTCATCCTCAGACGGTCCGCCGGCCAGTACTACCTCCACCTCCGAGGCAAAACGACGATCCAGCGTTCTGGCGTGGGCGACTCCCTCGAGCAGCAGCGCGAAGTTTTTGAGGCGCTCAATTCTCCCTAGCGCAACGACCCGAAATCGCTGAGGGTGTTTATGCCACTCCATCGGCTTGCTGGGCTGGAACTGAGATGTGTCGATGCCACATGGAATCGAGACGAGCGTCGCATTGTGTACGCCATACGCTTCCATGACCTGCATACGCTCGACTGGGTTCGAAACCACAATGGCATCGGCCGTTTCCATCAGCCGAATCTCCGCGTGTTCACGCCGGAGGTCCGGTTTGGAACCGGCATATTTGGTCTTGATTCGCGCTAAAGTATGAAACATGTGTACGTGCGGCACGTTCCAGCGCGTTGCCAATCGCTGGCCAGCCAGGCCCGAGATCCAATAGTGCGAGTGCACCAGATCATAGCGCGTACCATCCGCCCGCGAGAACGTGTCGATGCCCGCGATCAACGCCGGCACCTGGTCGGCGATCTCACTCTTGGCGATAGGGCCGGGCCCGCCCGCGGGCACGGAAATCACGCGGACGCCTGGGAAGTCCTCGACCACCGCGAGGTCGCCCTCACTCCGTGTATAGACGTCGACCGGCATATCGAGAACTGAGAGCGCGCGACTTAGATCCCTGACATAGACATTCATGCCCCCGCTGGTTCCTGTCCCAGGCTGGGCCAATGGTCCGCTGTGCAAACTGACCATTGCTATCCGTGTCAGCATTCCTGGAAGTACCTTTCCGCGCTCATGCCGCCCACCGTGCTCCTCCGTTGGATCGGGGCAGGCTACCCCATAGTACCCCAGAATGGGCTACGCTCAAAGAGACACGCTATATCACGTTACTCATAGCGGTGCCATACACGCCGTTGGAGGTTCACAGGATGCCCGACTCGACTTGGAGACGCCCGATCACGCCGAAGCGGGAGGCGATCGACGGAATCTGTGTTGACTGCGGTGCGTTCACTCCGGCAATACAGGTTGCGCGCGTTCTGAGAAAGGGCGCTGCTGACGGCAATGCCCGGGTCGTTTGTTTGGACTGCTCAGCACGGAAGCATGCAGCAAAACAGCCCACTCCACTTGTATTGCAACGCGCGCCCCGCCCACGTGGCGCGCAAGATGACGAGCCTCGCTAACTTCGGCGAGGGACTCTAGCAGAACTCGTTCAGCGTCGCGGCAGCGCGATGCCCTCTACCGATAAATGGGACCCGTCTGAAGCCTTCCGCATACCTTACGCCGCACCCCGCGCCGAGTAACGCGCATTGGTTGCTCGTCATTGCGCAGTAGTCGGCGGGATGCTGGCTCTCATGCGCCATTATCGCCGCAAGCTTCGCTTTCCACATGTCAGAGACGTTGATGAAAGAGTCGGCCGCGAATAAGCCACTCTCGCCGAGGCTGTTATAGGTATCCGACCAGAATAGCCCCGCGAGTTCTCGTTCTGCTTCCGCCAGCAAAATAGCTGCGCGCGTGATCTCCCATGTAGCACGGTGATCCGGATGGCTGTCTGCGCTCCAGTGCGTCAGAATGATGTGGGGACGTTCACGCCGCAGCACTTCAGCCAAAGCCTCGACCGCGCCATTTGCCAGGGCAAGGGCGCGATCTTGAAACGAGAGATGGTGCAAGGTTGCATCAAGCAGGCGAGCGCCGTGCTTCGCTTCAGCGTGGCGGGCCGTGTCGCCGTGCGTCATCACGCATACCGCGGTATGGTCGCCCAGTTCGCGATGTGCTAGCAACGTGCCTCCCGCCCAGATCTCGGCATCGTCCGGATGGGCATAGACGGCCAAAACCCGGCGTCGTGCTCGTTCTTGCACATTGTTCTCCTCTAGCTGATCGGTAAAGCCAGGCCCGCGGTAGC
>JAQBPC010000710.1 GCA_028287725.1 Chloroflexota bacterium
AGCTGGTTGAGATTGACGGCCAGTCGCGCAAGATCCGCCTTCAGACGATCGTCACCTATGAGGTTGTCCATCATCTGCTGCAGCTGCTCGCGCATCTCGGGCGACATGCTCTCCATCATCGCCTGCATCGCGGCCATGCGCCGCTGCATTTGCTCCAGAAGCTCGTCCAGGGTATTCACTCCGGGGAACATGTCCCCGTATTTCTCCATGAACTCTTCGAATTTTGGCTCACGGCCCTGGATACGATCTTCGAGCATCTGATTGAGGTCGCGGACCATTTCCCTGGATCGTTGCAGATCCTCGGGTGTGATGCTTTGGATTGCCTGCTGCATCCCCTGAAAATACGACTGCATGACTTGCTGTTGCAGCTGCTCTTTGAGCGCGTTGAACTTGTCACGCGCCTCGTTGTCCATGAAGTCATATTGCGAGAGTGACTGGAAGCGCTGCGGCACCGAGTCAGGTAGGGCATCGAGATATTCCTGCTTCTTGGCTGCCATACCTTCGAGCATTTTGCGCAAAGCTTCGTTATCTTCTGCCGAAGTTTGCTCCTGGGAGGCGGGCGGCGGCTGTTTGCTCTCCTCCAACCGCCGCTCAATGCCTTTACGTTCTGTGTCGATGATGTCGTCGAGCTGGTTCTTCAGGTCATCCATGATTGAGTTCAGGTTGTGCCTGTTGAGCGCCTCTTGACGTTGCATGCGGAGCCGTTCAAGCAGCTGCTTCATGCCCTCGACGCGATCTCCCAGCCGACCTTCATCGCCCATCCGATACATCCGCTGCAGGACGCGCTCGAGATCGCCATCGTCGAGCAGGTCCTCGGAGATGGCATTCATCAGATCGTGCGCGTCGAACGGATCGACCTGCTGGCTGTTATCCCATTCGGAATAACGGTAGTCGCTAAACATGTTCATGGCGACCTCTAGCCTATTACTATTTGCGGTAGCGGATGCCTCCAGGCTTCCGGTCCTTGTTGAGTTTTCGATTCAGGTGCACACCCTCGAGAATGAACTCAACGGCCGCGGCAGCGCTTGCTGGGTTGCCCTGTGCGTTCAGCTTGCCTACCGCTGTGCGTAGCCCGCGAACTTCGGAGACTTGCTGAACGTACTGCATTGCCGGCATGCCATCGCTCGTGTCCACCCCGAAGCCGCGCTCGAAGTTTGCCAGGAGCTCGTCAAATTCCTGCAAGAGGAAGTAACGATTAAATACATTCAAAATCGCGCCCTGAATCATCCGATCGATGATTCGTTCCTCGCTGGTCTCGCCGACAGTTTCCAGCTCGATCTTGCCTGCGGTTGAGGCAATAACTGCCGGCAGATCCGAGATGCGCGGCGCAACCTGCTTTTCGCCGAGCCGGATAGAGCGGCGAATCGCGTTGCTCAGCACGTTCTCGTAGTTGCAGATTGAAACGCGGACGCTCACGCCGGACCGCTTAGAGATGTCGCTGTTCTTCCGGGCGAGATGCGTAATTTCGGCGATTATTTCCTTCATGTAACGAGGATAAGACACGTCCATGTCCTCGGCACCGGGAGCCGCCGCTTCTTGCTCCATGATCGCGATTTCGTGGTCGATCGTGCGCGGATAATGCGTGCGAATTTCCGAGCCGATGCGGTCCTTCAGCGGCGTGATAATCCGGCCACGGTTGGTGTAGTCTTCGGGGTTGGCGCTTGCGACAACGTAGACATCGAGCGGTAGTCGAATCTTATATCCACGGATCTGTACGTCACGCTCTTCCATGATGTTGAGCAAGCCGACCTGGATACGTTCGGCGAGATCAGGTAGCTCGTTGATGCAGAATATTCCGCGATTCGTACGAGGAATGAGACCGTACGCAATGGTCATCTCGTCGGAAAGGTATCGGCCTTCGGCGACCTTAATAGGGTCAATTTCCCCGATAAGGTCGGCAATCGTGATGTCAGGCGTCGCGAGCTTCTCGCCATATCGAGCATCGCGCGTTATCCAGCTGATTGCCACGCTGTCGCCGTGCTCGGCAACCTTCTGACGGCACACAGCGCACACCGGCTCGAATGGATTGTCATTGATTTCACAACCTTCAATGACCGGAATCGACTCGTCAAGCAGATTCACCAGGCTCCGTGCAATTCTCGTCTTGGCTTGCCCGCGCTCGCCGAGGAGCACGACATCCTGGCCAGAAAGAATTGCGTTCTCGACCTGGGGAATCACGGTTTCTTCATAACCGACGACCCCGGGGAACAACTCGTCGCCTGCCTTCATCTTGGCGATGAGGTTCTTCCGCATTTCCTGCTTAATTGTCTGGAGTTGGTATCCGCTTTTGCGTAACTCTCCAATTGTCTGTGCCTGGCTCATTCTCTGCTCCTAGGGCGGGTTAAACGAATCGGCGCGGCGTCTGCCGTACATTTGGTGGCATGCTATCCGGACCGTTGGTCACAGCCGATAGCAACCTGCTGTCCGCGCTACGTGGAGGAGGCCCGCTCGCTATGCGAGGGGTCAGTGTGATTCAGTGTACTCCTGGTGAAAATGCCGGGCAAACGACGCCTTTCCGTTTGCAATCGCTTGTGGGGTTGCTCAGCACTCAAATGGGCATGTGTCTCAGGAGTGAGTGCCCAGCTGCCCCTATCGCATTCAACGCGGCTTCAGCCCTAAAATGTCACCACGTAAACGGCCCATTGCGTCATACTACTGGCGCTCGGGCGTTACGCCTAGATCCTCAAGCGTGAACAACGCCTCTGCAGGAATGCCGTGTTCGTGCAGAGCGGCAAGTGCCCCGGCACCCCGATCTACGATGCAAATGGCGCCGGCAATTAAGCAACCGAGATCCCTCACCGCCTCGGCAGATCGAAGGAGCTCCCCGCCCGTGGTGAGCGTATCCTCGACGAGCACAACGCTCGCACCCGGTGCAAGGGGTCCTTCGATGAGCTTACCTGTTCCATGGTCCTTAGCTTCCTTCCGGATAACGAATCCAGCGAGCGGCGTTCCTTGCGCGAAGCTTAGCGCACAGATTGCACCGACCATCGGGACCGCGGCTAATGCAGGACCGCCAACGGCCTGCACCCTTACGCCTTTGAGGCGAGAAAGTATCAAAGTTGCAACCAGGTAGGCGCCTTCCGGATCCAATGTAACCTGGCGGCAGTCGAGGTAGAAATTGCTTCGTGCGCCCGACCGAAGTACAAAGTCACCAAAACGCAGAGCCCGTTCGCGGATCAACTCCCGAAGGCGTGCTCGCTGCGCCGCTGCATCCATAAGGTTTCCTTTTCTGCCATGGGGAGAATCAACCTCCCTCGATTAGCCGGAATGTAGCGTACAATCACCCGTGCTACACTGGGAGGGTAACAGTGCGCTCAAGGCGGAGCAAAACGTACCGTAAGCGTCGTTTCCGTTCAGTTTTGTGAGGAGTCGTTCAATATGGACACTGAAGACCTTTTGCCTAGACTGGCGCTGGTGGGCGGCTTAATTGCCGCTATTGTTGTATATCGTCGCCGGCGCGGCGGGAAGCTCAAGAAGGTAGAGTCCACGCTTGGCGCTGCATCAAAAGATACCGCACAGGCTGCTACCGATGCCGGCGTGGCTATAGCGCAGCGGAGCCAGAGTCTTATCGAGGGCGTGCTCGACAACATTGCTGAACAAGCGCTCAAGGAACTAAAGGTCGTACTCAAGGATGGCCTTAAGCGCCTGGAAAAGACTGTAGACGCCCTTTAAACTCTTGCCTTCGCGATTATTTTGCGCGAGATTGTCAAAGATTTGGCGCGCCGGCTGCATGCCAGTCGCCCGTCTGTCCCCCGCTCTTATGTAGCAGGCCAACGTTGCCTATTCGGATGCCGCGCTCCAGGGCTTTGACCATATCATAAACTGTGAGCGCGGCGACCGTCACAGCGGTCAGTGCCTCCATTTCCACCCCGGTCTGCCCGGTCGTTCGCACCGTCGCGACGACGTTGAGGTCGTCGCCCTCCCAGGTAAATCGTAGCGCTACACCGCTCAGTGGCAGGGGGTGGCAGAGTGGAATGATCGTCGATGTCGATTTAGCTGCCATTACACCCGCGACCTGCGCCACCGCAAGAACGTCACCCTTTTTCACCGCGCCATCCCGAACGGCTTTAGCGGCAACTGGGCCCAGATGCACGGTTGCTTGCGCTATGGCCTCGCGTGCGGTAACCGGCTTATCGGAGACGTCCACCATGTGCGCGCGGCCCTCGTCGTCGAGATGGGTGATTGGCATCAAGGTAACTCCAGTCGTAATCCATCGTAGGCCAATGACACACCGGGCGGCAGCTCTTGCTCTACCTCGGCATGCAGGGTGGTGTGCGTAAGATGAGTGAAATAGGTTTGGCGCGGCTTGAGTATCTCGACCATTTCCAGCGCTTCGCGAAAATTGAAATGCGTAGGATGAGGCTCGCGTCGCAGCGCGTCAAGGATGAGAACGTCGAGATCCGCCAGCATTGCCTGTGACGCTAAAGGTATACGGTTGGTATCCGTCACATAGGCAAAATTGTCCACGCGGTAAGCAAGAACCCTCGTCGCGCCGTGCCAGACCGGCACCGGAATA
>JAQBPC010000005.1 GCA_028287725.1 Chloroflexota bacterium
CCGGCAGGGGCGACGGTGGCGGTGCTCGGTGGGGACGGCACCCTGAATGAGGTAATTAACGGTCTGGCCGGTAAGGACTGCCTGATTCTCCTGCTACCCTGTGGCTCCGGCAATGACCTTGCACGCGGGCTCCGCATCGTCCGCGATCCGCTTGCGTTGCTCGCCACCACTGCCTGGCGGGAGATTGGCCTCGACCTCGGTGAGGTCGCCGGGCGCCTGTTCGCCAACAACGCCGGGGTGGGCCTCGACGGCGAGGTGTGCCGCCTCATACAGAATTGCGATGAATCCTTCCGCGGGCAATTGGGCTATGTGCGCGCCTTCCTGTCCTGCGCCCTCAACCTGCGGGCCACTCCCATTCATATCACCTATGACGGCATTGAACAGCGGTACAACGGGTTACTGCTCACTTTCGCAAACGGCCAATACTACGGGCGGGGCATGAAAATCGCACCGGACGCCAACCCCTGTGACGGCCTGCTCGATGTCTGCGCCGTGCTCGAGCTCGACCGCATTGGGCTGCTGCGGGCCTTCCCACGAGTCTACACCGGGAGCCACATCCGCCACCCCAGCTTCCGCCTCTGGCGTGCCCACACCGTCACGCTCTATGGCGCCCGTCCGCTCAGCATCCACACCGATGGCGAGGTAGTTGGCCGCCTAAGCACCGAACCCTCCAAGCCAACTGTCGTGCGCATCGCCGCGCGCCGCCAGCGGTTCCTGGTGCCCCAGGCCTAAGACGAAGCCGACCAAACTAGTTCGCGTAGTCCGCAGCCGTGAGGCCCACCGATTTGTAGGCCTGCAGCGTGCCGGCATAAGCGGCATGAAAGGTGCCCGACGTAGGCGCCACATCCCGGTAATCGCGACCCACCGCGATCGTCAGGTAGCGAAGCCCGACCTCGCAGCCATTGGATGGATCAAAAGGCCAGACAATGGCCTCGCCCGGTTGCTCATCGTCCGGCAGCAGCACTTCCACCCAGGCGTGCGTGCCGCCCACCCCCAGCAGGTGGCCGGAGACATAGCGGGCAGGCAGCCCGCACAGCCGGCACAGTGCGATCATCAGATGGGCATAATCCTGGCAGACGCCGCGGCCCGCGGCCAGTGCCTCCGCCGCCGTGGAGTGAATGTCCGTCACCCCATACTCATAACGCAATGCGTTGTACGTCCATGCCCCGATGCGCTGGGCCAGTACTAGGCCATGCTCCCCAGTTGACGCCAGATCTTCTGCCGCGTGGCGTACAGCATCGTCGGCAGACGTGAGATGCGAAAGACTGTGTAACCGAGGGTCGGACAATGCCGCGATCGGCACACGCAGCGCGCCGTGCGCGGGTTGCCGCTCGACCACGATCCAGGCCTCGAAGTCTACCGCTTGGGCGATATATGGAATTCGTAGGCTGATGACCAGGTTGCCGAACTGATCCTCCCGCTCGTCCTGCTCGGCCGGCGCCACCGAGCTATCCAGGTGAAACATAACCCGCCGCTGGTCGCCGTAGCGTGCCCGTGGCACGATCATCAAACGCTGATCGAGGTTCGCGATCGGACCCGGATATTCATAGCGCAGGTGCTGATGCACCAGATATGCCGTGCGCTCCACGCGGGGCCAATCGACGCCGCCAGGGTCAAGGATATCCAGGCTGGCAAGCGCCGATTTGTCGAGGCTCGTGACCGTTTGATCCTCGGTTTGCGCTGAGTCCGTCACAGAAGTGACCCCACATCCCTACTCTCCGCGGGCGTTGCAACCTCGTCGGCCCACACAATCATCTCTCGTAGCTGGGCGGCGCCGTAGCTTGTAACCATGGCAACGTCGAGGGCATCGCGCCCACGTCCAATAACGATGTGACCGATGCGCGGCACATTGTTGCGCGGATCGAACGTATACCAGCGTCCGCCCAGGTACACCTCCATCCAGGCGGCGAAATCCATCGGCGTCACCTCGGCCGGCATCGGGATATCCGGCAGGTAGCCAAAGACATAGCGGGCAGGAATGTTCAGGGCGCGACAGAAGGTGACGGCCAGGTGCGCGAAGTCGCGGCATACTCCCACGCGTTGGCCATATATGTCGACAGACGTGGTGCGCGGCGTACTGCTGCCGTAGGCGAAACGGATGTTGTCGTGTACCCAATCGCAGATCGCCTGCACTCGGGCCCAGCCCGGATCCGTGCTGCCGAAGAGTTCCCATGCCACGTCGCCCAGCTCATCGGAAAGGCAGTAGCGGCTCGGCAGCGTGAAATGCAGGGCGTCGTCGGGCAGGGCTTCCACCGGCAGTTGCAGTGCCTCCGGCGCGAAGTCATCAACCTCGCCGCTGATCTCGACCGTCGCATCGTACTGAATCTGCAGATCCCCAACCGGGATTGTCAGCCGCGTGCAAGCATTGTCGTAGATGTCCCGGAATGCGTGCAACGGCACAGTCGGCGCCACCTGCCACGCAGACTCCAGAACGCGCGTCATCTCATCGCTGCGCGGCTGGACCTGAAGCACGGCAGGTGTTGCCCACGTTGCGTTGTACTGTAGCCGGCATCCAACATGTACGCGCATAGACATCATCCTTCTTGGGTCAAGTGCCCTGGCACCTGGGTTATCGAGAGTGTGCTTTGGAGTGCGCCAAGGTCAAGCGAGAACTGGGCCGGAATGAATAGTGGCATCGATTCGTTTCGTGGTAACCGACACCTCAACTTGCTCCTCGGCCAGGCCACGGTGAATGCCTCGTGTCGGGGGCACGTCGGTGTAATCTCTTCCTATCCCTACTCTAACATGGCTATCGGCGGCAACGAGGTTGTTTGTTGGGTCAAAGCCAAGCCACCCCAGGTCAGGCAGCCACACTTCGCACCACGCGTGTGACGCCTCAGTGCCCCGATTCTCGTGTCCAGAGCTCCTCACCAGATAACCGCTCACATAGCGCGCCGGCAGTTTCATGTGCCGGCATGCGGCAATCATCAGGTGGGCGAAATCCTGGCAAACTCCTTGTTTCAGCTGGAGCACATCCGACACCGTGGATGAAACGGTGGTCGCGTCAGGTTGGTATTCAAAGTCAGTGTGGATTGCCAGCATTAACGCCATGAGAGACCCTAGCACATCCTCGGACGACGGAGTGAACTCGCGACCAAGCTGCTCCACGCCGGGTCCGGCATCGACTGGGCCGCGAAACTGTAAGTAGGGCCAGGCATCGACGGCTTCAAGCGGCGCCGGCCCGTGCGCCGGCCGCTCGAACGGGTTGGCCAGCAGTGTCTGTACCCGCGACCGGGTCTTGAGCGTGAGGGTGTCGTGAGCGTCCAGCACATTGCAACAATACACCAGGTTCTGGAACCCATCGGTAAACGAGAAGGTCCTGCTGGCTGGATCCACGAGTAGCTCGAACTCGAGAACGCGTTGATGCACGTCCGACAGCGGCGCCAGCCGGATCTCCATGGTGCTTTCCACCACGGGGGCATCGTAGGTAAAGCGGGTTATGTGGATAGTTTCAATGATCATCGGATGCAGACTCTATCGCTATTGCTGATCCACTGCCGCCTGCGCCGCTTGCGCTGCGAGGTTCGAGAAAGCCGGCCGCAGCTGGCCGTACAGGTAGAGCCGGTGTACGTTATCTCCCACGCGATTGATCTGCTGCTGAACGCCATCTAGAAATCCATGCATATCGGCAAGCACGTCATCAATATTGGCAAACTCCAGTTGAGCCCGGAGCAGGCCAAGACTACGGTCCGCGGCACTATCGGACCGCCGCGACTGGTTGCCGGCGATTTCTTTCAAGGCGTTCCACGCTTCGTCGATGCAAAACATGACCGACCGCGGAAACGCCGGATTGAGTAACAAGAACCGCGCCACCCCACGTGACTCGATTCTCGCGCTGTCCTGACTCCTGCGGAATGCCTCATAGGCACTGCAAGACTTCAGCACCGCGATCCATTGGACGGCGTCGACCGAGTCCCCGCCCATGGGCGACACGAGCAGCCGATATTTTATATCCAGAATCCGTGTGACGCTATCCGCGCGCTCCAAACACTTGCCAAGCTGAATGAAGTGCCAGCCGTCGTCGCGCGTCATGGTCGCATCGGTCGTCCCTTGAAACTGCAGCGATCCAAACTGCACCTGGCGGTAGAACTCGTAGGGATCGGCCTCCCACGAGGCGAATGCGCCGGACCCGGTCAGTTGCAGGTACATGGAATTAATCTGCTCCCACATCTCCCTGGAGATGCTCTCTCGGATTCCCTGCGCATTCTTGCGCGCGTTCCGTAGCGCGGTGGCGATAGAGTTGGGGTTGCGGGCATCAAAAGTCATGAACTGCATCACGGTATCGGGGGTGATCTCGGGGTATATTTCGTTGAACTGCATTCTTGTCTGAGGAGCGAGGTCGACCAGGGGCTCCCAGGCGGCCGTATGGTTGCCGCTGACCCCGGCATCCAACATCAGACGAAAATTCACGTCGATAATACGCGCCATGTTCTCCGCGCGCTCAACGTAGCGGCTCATCCAAAGCAAGCTCTCGGCGACACGGCTTAACATTGGCTCGTGCCGTCCCCGGCGAGCACCCATGTGTCTTTGCTGCCGCCGCCCTGCGATGAATTTACGACGAGAGAGCCTGACCGCAACGCCACGCGAGTGAGCCCGCCGGGCAGCACGGTGATGTCCCTGCCGTACAGGACAAACGGCCGAAGATCGACGTGCCTGCCCGCCATGCCGTCGCCCACAAACGTCGGATGGGTGGACAGCTGTATCGTCGGCTGCGCAATGTACCCGTGTGGATTGCATCGGATCCGCTCTCGGAATTCCGACCGCTCTGCCGAGGTTGCATGCGGACCGATCAACATCCCATAGCCCCCTGATTGATCGACTGCCTTTACCACCAATTCCGCGAGATGCTCGAGAATGTACGCACGATCGTCAATGCTGCCGGCCATGTACGTGGGCACGTTGGCCAGGATTGGCTCTTCGCCAAGATAGTACTTAATCATTGCCGGCACGTAATGATAGACGGCCTTGTTGTCTGCCACCCCAACGCCAATGCCGTTTGCCAGCCCAACTCCGCCTAATCGGAAGACGCCAACCAGTCCCGCGACTCCCAGGGCCGAATCGGCGCGAAAGCTTACAGGATCCAAAAAGTCATCGTCGATGCGCCTGTAGATTACATCGACGCGCCGAAGGCCCCTGGTCGTTCGCATGTGCACGAGCCCACCGTCGACGACGAGATCCTGGCCTTCGACAAGTTGCACACCCATCTGCCCCGCGAGAAACGAATGCTCGAAGTACGCCGAGTTATTGATGCCCGGCGTCAGTACCACGATGACGGGCTCCCGGCCACGCTTGGGCGCGATATCGTCCAGTACTTCACGCAGCCTCTGCGGATAGTCGTTGACAGGCCGAACGTCGTACTGGTCGAACACGTTCGGCAAAACGTGCTTCATCACGCGCCGGTTTTCCAGCACGTAGGAGACCCCGGACGGGCAGCGAACGTTATCCTCGAGCACCGTGTACGAACCGTCGGTATCGCGGATCAGGTCAATCCCCGAGATGTGCAGATAGACGTCATTCGGCACCTTGATACCACGCAGCTCAGGGCGGTAGCCCGCTGTCCCAAACACGAGATCGAGCGGAACCACGCTCTGCCTCAGGATGCGCTGTTCGTGATACACATCGTGGACAAAGAGATTTAAAGCATGGACGCGCTGTTTGAGGCCCGCTTCAAGTCGTGACCATTCTTGCGCGTCAATAATCCGGGGCACCAGATCCACGGGGAATGGCCGCTCAAGGCCTAGCTCGTCTCGGTAATCGTTAAAGGTAATACCCTGGCGAAGGTATGCCAGATCCGCCGCTTGCTGGCGCTGATGGAATTCGGACGTGGCCATGCCCGCCAAGTGCTCGTGCAGCCTTTTATAGTGCGGCCGCGGCCGCATGGGCGCGCTGAACATCTCGTCAAAGGCGGCGCCGATGCGGTAGCCGTCAAAGAGCGCGGTTGGCCGGCCAGCAGTGTGGCTCATTGCACTAGTGTACAAAAAGTCGCCGGCCATCACATTGCTGCATGGATACCGCCATTCTCAACACGATCATGATCACCGCCAAGCCTGAATTGCACATGACCAGGCGGGAATACTAGAGAGCCTGTTGCGAAAACCAGCGATACGCCCACGTCGGCGATCCAGCGCGCTACCTAGCTCTAGGTGGGCGGCTGGTCTGGCCAGATTTGGTCTATTGGATGGCGTTGTATAGGACTTGGGCCTCGGCCACGTCAATGTGTGCCGAGCAACGTACAGCGGGGCCGCCCGCGCCTGAACGGCGCCGGAGAACATCAGCCCGATCGCCTCGCGCCACCGGCAAGGACGCCGCCGGGCGTTGCGCTAGGCGAGTGACCAACTCCGGTATCCGGTCCGTTCTCGCACTTCGGTGCATTGGCGCCGGTCACCCCTGCGTCGTGGATGAATGCGCTCGCGACTTACCCGACAGCGCTTCGCCGACCCTGGCGATCGCCGCGGTGATATTCGAATTCTTAGCCGGCACTCGGCGAGGGTTTACCGCTGTTGCCTTCTTCGGCCCTCTTGGCACGCTCGGCCATGTCTCGTTCCGCTGCCGCTTTCTGGCGGCGGCGACGAATGCGAAGCAGGGCCACAGCGCCCAGCCCGACTGCCAAAACCTCGTTCACGCCGACGGGTGACTTTCCGCCGGCACTCTCCACGTACCTGCTCATCGGTCCGCTCCTTTCCAAGGATGACCTTTCGGCATCATCTGGTCATGGTAACGGGAAACGCACTATTCCAGCACCACAATTACTCGGACTCGACCGCGACTACTTCCAGAAGCGGGGTGGAAAGCCGTGTCGATAGCCGGGCCAGTGAGTGCGCTAGTGGGCCGTCTGCAAACAGCATAGCAAGCACGGCTGTACCACGTAAGTACTGCTTGATGAGGAGACGCTCCAGCCCGGACGCCACGACCAGCAATAGTGCAAGCTTGGTAAGCGGGTCCAGGGCGCGCACGGTGATGGCCGCGGCCGTGCAGGAGGCGACCGGCATGCCCGTCGTATGGGCCAGCAGCGCGATCAGCGCGCCATCGCGCACCCCAACTCCAGATGGAACAAAGAAGGCCAGCGACCCAAATATCGTCGCGAGTACCGTGGCGCCGACAACATCGGTGAGATTCGGCGCGGATCCTGTGCCAAACGCGATGAGCAGCGCGTAGAGTGCGAGCGTGCCGGCAAACCAGGACGCGGCCGACCACGGTATCAGCGCCAGCGCATGTCGGTTCCGCAGCGAATGCCCGGCCGCCACGTCGCCAGTAGTCGCGAGCTGTGGCCGCCGTTTCAGCAAACGGCGGATCAGATTGCTACCAACCTCCGGCGTCGCCGTAAGCATTTTGAGGCTCACCAGCATGCCGATACAAAGGGCCACCACCACGGCTACCGCTACCACCATATCATGCTGACCGAGCAGCGGCAGGGCAGTGTTCATGCCGCCGCGCGAGATGAGTAGCAGTCCGACCGGCGCCCAAGCTAAATTGCCGCACATGCCGAGTGCATTCGCAATCAGGGTCACGACGACCGCCCGAGCTGGACACACGCCGTGCCGCCGTAGACTCACGGCGCAGCCTACTGCCGACCCGGCAGTGTTAACGATATACCCGGCAAGGCCGGCGCTGGCGTACGCTCCAAGTCCCGCGCCTACCGGGACGTTGTAGCCCATCTTGATGAGCAGCCTCCACCAGATAACACCGCTCATCAGCATCGACACCGTGCTCAAGCCCAGCACGATCAGGACTGCTTCGGGCCGCAATCGACCAAATGCATCAAGGACTTGCAAGGCTTGAGTTTGCACAAACCCACTGCGGATGACCAGCACGCCGGCGATCACGCCAAGACACATGAGTGTCGCTCGCCGAACCAACGCCATTACCATTGGATGTCCTTCTAACCTGATGCGCTCCGCTGGCCGGGGAGCTTCGGGGAATCTCGGATGCAGTGAGGGGTGCTGTTCAGGACCTTAACGTATCAGTCTGCTTGTGAATCTATGGTGAATTGCGCGCAAAGGCGCGGAGAGCCCGCAAAGTCACGGTGTCATACAGCTGGGAGCACGGCAATAGCACTTTGGGTATATTGCGGGCCTCGCGGCCAATTTCCCAGCTGCGTTATCCACATCCAGTGTTGCGTCGGGCGGCTGTAACCGGACGGAATTGACCTGAACTATGAGACTAAAAATTCATCTTCGCCGTTGTCCACAAGGTGCCACGTCGAGGCACCTTCCGCTCACAGTACAATGGTGCCTACCCGAAACGCGTTGGTGCGGCATCGGTACTATGAGGAGTACGTGTGGTCGCTATCCCCATGACCTACAAGCCCGTTTGCGTGGTCTGCGGGCCCGAGTCCGGCTGCGCTCAACAATGGATCGAAGGCACTATCACGCGGGTCGAGTGCCATGTTCATTCCAATGGTCAAGGTAGCTTCACGGGCGTCAACGTACAGCTCAATACGACCGAGGGTCCATGTCTGTTGTTGCTTGGCGAGCGGTACGGCTACCTCGCCGCGGGCCTGGCGGAGGCGCCGGACGGATTGGTCCTTCGCGCGTATCACCTCCGCCGGGGCCGGGGCGCTCCGGCGAAGCCCGGTTCGAAACGCGCGAGCTTGCCCCGCTACCTCACGGATACCCACAGTGTGGTTGTCCTGGAGCCGGATTGGCTCGTCGACGTCACCGCCTTGAGCGGCACCGACTACTGCCTGCGACAATGGCTGGCCAATCGCCTTGCCTCGCAGCCCGCGACCCTGCAGCAGCTTCGCGGCAACGTCGTCCACACCTGTTTCCAGGCCATGTGTCGAGACGGCACGCTGCCTGACGTTAATGCGCGGCAGCTCGTCGCGCGTGCCACCCTTGGCCTGGCACTCCTAGGCGCCTCTGAGCAAACGTTGCTCGAGGCGGTCGAACCCCATCTCGAGCGGCTGGCCGAGTGGCGATCGCTTTTTGGCGGCGAGCTATTCGGCGATCCCACCGCCGTGCCCTGCTACGAAAGCACCCTGTTATGCCCGGAGCTGGGTTTGCGCGGCCGCGTCGACCTCGCGTTCCGGCGCGCGACGGACGGGGGGCCACCACTCGTAACCCGGATAGTCGAGCTCAAGACTGGGAAATACAACGAGCAATGGCCGGATCCTGAATTCCAGGTACGCGGCTACTACGCAATTTTGGCCGGACAGCAGCGGCTATCCCCCGATTTCCGCGCACAGGTCATCTACACGGGCGGTCCCGCTGTCGCATACAGACACGTCCCATGCGGGCCCGAGCACATCGACCATATGCTCAATCGCCGGAACCAGGCAATCCTCGCTCTGTTGCTTGGCCATGCCCCGCCGTCCAGCTCAATCAATCGGTGCAGGATGAGCAGCAACCGGCCGGACTGCGTTCGCCTCAGCAGCCTGCTGGACCTTGACCACTGCCAGGGTCGTGACCTCCATGATGCCGCCGGCATGGTCACGGATCCGCGGGACGCGGAATTCTACGCCGCGCAATATCGGCTCTTGCGCATGGAGGCCCGCGCCACGAGCAATGAGCTTGCAGCGCTCTGGCGCTCAACACGGTTTGAGCGTGAGGCTGCCGGTACGGCGATCACCCTGCTCGAGCAACTCAGCTGTGACATGGATGCCGAAGGTCGCTGGCGTTACCGCCTCCGGTGCCAGAACCATTCCGAGCTGCGCGCCGGAGACACGGTGCTGTTGAGCGACGGCGATCCGGTGCGGGGAGAAGTAACCATTGCCACGCTCACCGATGCTGGAGCGGACTGCATCGAGGTCGCCGCCATGGAGCCTATTGCCCGACCCGCATTGGTCGACCGGTACAACAACAGCGAGGCGCAGGATCGCACGCTCCGGGCCTTGCACGCCTGGCTCCGCGCACCCCGGGAGATACGCTCCTTGGTCTATGCCGATCGCCAGCCGGAGATCGCCGCGCCCAGCGGCGCGGGAGCAAGCGCAATATATTCGCGCGATCTTAATCCGTTGCAAGCAGAAGCGCTCGACCTTGCCCTCCGCGCACGCGACTATCTACTCGTGCAAGGCCCGCCCGGCACGGGAAAAACCCACCTGATTGCTCGCATGGTGCAGGCACTCGTGGCGCGTGGAGAGCGGGTGGTCATCTCCGCCTGGACAAACCAGGCAGTCGATACCATGCTGCGCGCGCTGTTGGCCGAGGGCTTCACACAGTTCGCGCGACTCGGCTCACCACGTTCGATGGATCCTGACCTCTTGCCGTTTGCCGTGGCTCCGGACGCGACACATGCCGCGCAGGGGTGCGACGCTAGCGTATCGCCCGAGGCCGTTGCGGAGCGATTACGCGCGATTCCCGTGTTGGCAGGCACCGTCAGTGCCTTCGCCGACCCTCGCATCAGCGCGAACACTGTGCAGCGGGATATAGCGATTCTGGACGAAGCAGCGCAGCTGAGCGTAGCGGCATCGGTCGGGGTCCTGCGGCTGGCCCGCCGGTTCATCCTGGTGGGGGATGACCAGCAGTTGCCGCCCGTAGTGCAAAGTGAGGATGCGGCGCACGAAGGTCTCTCGATCTCACCATTCGCATTGCTTCGTCCTGAAGGCCAGGCGAATGGCGCATTCGTCCGGCTCTCCGAGCAATATAGGATGCATGCAGCCATAGCCGCCTGGCCAAGCGAAGCATTCTACGCCGGCGCGCTGAGCGCGCATCCCTCGGTTGCCGGCCGGCAACTTGCCCCAGCCGTGACGCCGACTGCCGGCCCGGTCACCTCCAGGGAAGCGCCGGTGGTGCTGGTAGACGCCGGGCCAAACGCCGCGTGTGAAGCAGAGCTTGCCGCGCGCGCCGCGCTTTCCCTGGTGCGCAGCGGCGTGCCGGCCGGCGAGGTGGGCATCGTGGCGCCCTTTCGCGCAACCGTGGCGGCAGTGCGACGCCAGCTGGAAGCGTCGCCGGAGACCTCCGGATGCACGGTCGATACTGTCGATCGCTTTCAAGGCGGGCAGCGAGAAGCGATGATCGTGTGTCTTGGGCTCGATGGTATTGGCCGGCGTGGCCATGCGTTCGTCGACGATCCCCGCCGCCTCAACGTGGCATTCACGCGTGCCAGAGCCAAGCTGGTGGTGATCGGCGATCTCACACGCGCCGGCACATTACCCACCATGGCGGGTTTCTTGCACCATTGCCTCGACCACGGCATGCAGATCATACACACGGCAAGTGCGGCAAACGTGTAGCGGCACAGGACGCCACCAAACCCTGAGTGCACAGCGCCCTGCCCGAAATGCCGGCTAGTGCGTCCCGCTCCGCTCGCCACGGTAGGCGCGATCCAGCAAGTCCACGGGGTGCGCCACTTCAATGCGCAAGCCACGCGACCGTGCCCCATACTTGATTTGGATGGCACAGCCCGGGTTGCCGACGGCCACAATTCGCGCGCCTGTCGCCGCGATGCGATCCATCTTCTGGTCCAGTAAGCGCATCGAGATATCGAACTGCGTCACATTATAGATGCCGGCGCTGCCGCAGCAATCCGCTGAGCCCTCCAGTTCCACAAGGTCCAGGCCCGGAATTGCCGCGAGCACGGCCCGCGGCTGCCGCCAAACACGCTGGGCATGGCGAAGATGGCAGGCATCCTGGTACGTAACTCGCGCGTCTACACGCCCGTCAGGCGGCCGCAGCGGCAGTTCTGCCAGGAACTCGCCGATGTCCTTAACCCGCGAAGCGAATGCCTGAGCCCGCTCGGCGTATGCCGGATCATCCCGCAATAAGTGGCCATATTCCTTCAGCATCGAGCCACAACCGGCCGCATTAGTAATGATGGCGTCTAGCGAAGAGTCAAAACAATCGATCAGCGCGCGTGCCCGGGCACGGGCCTGCTCGCGTGCGCCGGCGTGGGCATGCAACGCGCCGCAGCAACCTTGCCCGCGCGGCGTTACCACCTCGCAGCCATTCGCAGCCAGCACCCGTGTCGTGGCCGCATTCGTCCCAGCGAAGAACTGGCCCATGACGCAGCCCGTCAACAGCCCGACTTTCGCGCGTCGAGTGCCGCGCGCGGCGGTGAGCACCGGCAGCGGCTTGCGTGCCACCGGACCCTGGAACGGCGGCAGCATCGCCTCGAGCGCACCGAAACGCGGTGGCAGCAAGGAAAATCCACCGATGCGCCGAAACACGCGACCAGCGCCAGTCCGCTGATACGCGCGCAATGCCATGCCGGCGGCCGCGAGTCTTCCTGGGTGCCCGAAAACTCCCCCGAGCACGATCGTTCGACCGGCGGTTGCGGCGGTGCTGGGCGGGAGCGCGGCCCGCGTCTCCTCCAGGATCTGGCCGTAGCGCACCCCTGAAGGGCACGCAGTCTCGCAGGCCCGGCAATCCAGGCAGCGCGACAGGTGGCGATTGAGCGAAGGGTCATCGGCCGGCACCACGCCGTCCATCAGCGCCTTCATTTGAAACAGGCGGCCGCGAGGAGAATCACGCTCATCGCCCAGGACGTCGTAGGTGGGGCAGGTAGGCAGACAAAGCCCGCAATGCACGCATTTGCGGAGCAGCATTTTCAGTGACTGCGTGTCGGAAACAGTTGTCATTAATTTGTCATGTTGCGTTCATCTCGTCGGTACTATACTTCCAGGTGCTGGTGCAGACAGTGCGTGCGCACCGGTGGTTTTCACGATCCGGGGCATCACGGCGACAGTATTATACGAGTATTTTGCAAAGTTATCACCGCCGTCGATGCCGAGACTTTTGAAGACCCGGGGGCATAGCCTCCGGGTTCTTCTTTACCCAATTTCGCTCTTGTCAGTTGGCTACATCACGTGCTACAGTATGCGTTGCCCCCAAAAACGGGGTACATAGCTTGCTGGTTGTGAGGTCATACAAGGTGTTAACCGCCCTGCGCATTGTCCAGGCGCTTCTGGCAATTTTTCTCACAATCCTGATCCTTATGCAGTCAAGAGGCACGGGGTTAGGTAGCGTGTTCGGCGGCGACGCCAACGTCTTCCAGACACGACGTGGCATTGAGCTGACGCTGTTCAAGTTCACCATCGGCGTGGCGGCGGCGTTCCTGTTGATCTCGCTGCTGGTAATCTCTAAATTCGTCGCCTAATACCTACTGAGTACCAGGGGGTACTGTTCCAGCCGAAGTGGTGAAATTGGCAGACACGCGGTGTTCAGGACGCCGTGAGCTATGCTCGTGTGGGTTCGAGTCCCTCCTTCGGCACCAAGATACAAGAAGCCCCGTTCGGCAGTAACCGAACGGGGCTTCTTTTTGTATTGCATATTGGTGAGAGCTAGGCTGGGATCCCCTCGAAGAGGTCAGCTTCCCTTGGCTCGTTCCGCCCCATCGGCGGAATAGCGCGGACGAATCGTTCCGTCGCGCTCCATTGGCGGGCCGCTTCGGGGTCCATCGTCTCGGGGAAGCCTTTAGGATCGACTTGGGTACGATGCGCGTGCCAGGCCGCGATTTTTGTATCGACGGAGCGATCGTCGAGCGTCACGACCGTGGTAATATCTTCGTCCGGTGTCCCCATTTGCTCTACGGGAATCGTGGCCATGTTGCCGCCCGGCACAAAGTCGATCCCCTGTTTGAGCAGTTCATCGCGAATACCCAGCACCATGCTCCGCTGGATAGCCACATAGTAGAGCTTTTGCGGCGTATATGGCTTCAGTCCGGCGGTTAGCTGCTCGGGGTAGGCGGAAGGATCGCCCGCCAGCTTGAATGCTTCCAAGGTGAAAGCATGGATGGCAATATGATCGGTATGGCCATACCCGCCGTTTGCATCGAACGTGGCAATCACCTGCGGCCGCAGACGCCGTATCTCATGCACGATTTTCCCGACCGCCTCCACACGTGAAGCCGCCGCAACCGTCCCGTCGTGATAACCGAGGAACATGAGGTCGTCGACACCCATCAGCGCACAGGCAGTCCGGAGCTCCTGTTCACGGACGGCGCCAAGCGTCTCGCGCGTGGCGAGGCTTGGGTCGTTGATTTCACCCTCCTCACCGCGCGTGGCGCAGATCAGCGCGGTCTTGATTCCACGATCGCTGTACGCGCGCAGTATCCCGCCGACACCGAACGACTCATCATCCGGGTGGGCAAATACCGCCAGAAAAGACTGTTCGTCCACGTGGAATCTTCCTCCTACCATGAAACACGACGTAGTTCGTTATACCATGGGCCATTGCGTTTCCCTAGTACGCACGTTCTGCGCAATTATGCCTCTGGTGCGGGAAGCATTGATGCAAGGCTGTTCTGTTACTCGGAACATGACAGGCCTAAGCTGCCGACAAAGGGGCGTGCAACGGCAATATCGCGACGCGTACGTGTGTACCCGAGTCGCAAGCCGAAGCTAATGCGCCGGTCAGCTGTTCCAGAACACGGTGCCGCCCGCACGTGCCATGGTGCGCTCCGTAATCCACGGAGTTGTCGCCGGTGTTGAGAAGCACTGTGTGGTCAGCCAGGCGGGACCGGAGAGCAGCCGCTACGTGGGATTCCAACAAGATTTGGAAACCACGATTGTTAGGCTGGAAAGCGGGGTGTCCGGAAACGACGCCGGTCACGGCATGGAATCTGACAGCGCTTGCGAAGCCACGGCCTTCGGGCCGCTTACGTCCAAATCACGACGTCCGCCAGCCAGGGGGAATGTCGCCGGCTAGCGGAGGTAGTTGCGCTCGATAGCCGGCACGTACACCTGAAAGGCGCGGCCGGTCGCCGTCACGCCGGAGAAGCGGTACACCGGCT
>JAQBPC010000011.1 GCA_028287725.1 Chloroflexota bacterium
TCTTTCAAAGATGGCATGGTACTTATTCGCAGCCTCAGACTCGCCGAGACGCAGCGCCATTTCTTCTACGGCACGCAGTGCGCCAAGAAGCATCACGCCCGCAAGCGGGTTTGGCCCCCAGAACTCAATGTCGTAGGTATTGTGTTGTTCACCGTCCGGCACTCCGTCGCCATCGGTATCCCAGGTCGCCAGCGCGTAGTCGAGACACTTGCGCGCGTTTGGCCACAGCTCGGCAAGAAATTTACGATCGCCGGTCAGCAGAAACGTGCGCCAGAGGCGGATAATCGAGCCCATCTGCCCATCGATTGCGGCGTGGCGAAAGCGCATCTTTCCGTCGGCATCGACTTCATCCAGGAACGCGGTCCGCAGCATGCTGGACTCGAGATCCGGGAAGAGGAAGGCGAGTGACTGGGCATAGGCCCAGACGTGGGTGCAGTTCCCGTGGCAGGAGCCGCCATGATCGAAGCAGCCCTCCCATCCGTAGAAGCGTCCGTTCTCAAGCCAGAAACAGGTGTTGCTCCGCACCACGACCATGGTGCCGGCTACGGCATCAACGACGGCAGGCGGCAAGCTGCTGTTGAAGAGCGCGTCGCGGAACTGCAGGGTTGGGGCCTTCAGCTGGGCCAGATGGCGCGCAACGTACTCCGTGACCTCCCAGGCGCTGCCGAAGCGGCCGGCATAGCGGACGCGTGCAGTAGGCGCCACGGTCGGCACCGCATTGTCCCAGCCGTTTACCCGGTTTGGGAAGTACCAGCTCAGAATGAACGTGACGGTAGCGCTCTCTCCAGGGGCCAGCTCAATCGGCGCGCCCACCGAGCCGGGAACGATGTTCACTACCTCGGGGCCGACCGCCCCGCGTTCCGCGACAAAATTGGGATCGAGCTCGGTGAGCAGGCCATCGGAGGAGAGGTCGTCCCAAAATTCGCGCAGCGTGTCGTACCAGCCGCCGCGGAACCACTCCGGCTTTGCCGTGGTGCGCGGCGCGGTCGTCGCCAGCACCGCGTTGCCGTACGTCAGGTCTGTGTCCGATATGTCCGGGCCTTCATAGAATACGCCCTGGACGTTCTCGTCTCCCTTCCAGGTGTTGCGCGTATTTCCGTTGGGGTAACTGCGAAGGTTGCCGAACGGATCTGTGCCCGAAAACACGGCAGGGTTGAGCATGGAGCCCACGACCGTAGCGCGGACGTTTTCGGCGCTGCGATTGGTGAACGTCCATTGAAAGACTGCGCAGGGCAGTCCAGACTCGTCTGCCTCGAGCGGGACGAACGGTGTAAACGCCAGGAGCTTTGCTTCCAGCGGCACGTCGGGATCGCTGAGCTCCAACTCGGCCGTGGGATAGCGGCCGAGGAATCGACTTTCGGCAAAACGCGGCAGGCCGCCGCCCAGGTTCGGATGGATACCGTGGGAGGCGGCGTAGGGCGGCGGGATACGCCCTTCGAGCACCCGGGTGACGCTTGGGCTATCGCCTGCTTGCGACCACAGCGTAAAGTGCGTGTACGGCAGTGTCAGCCCTTTGCGTGGCTCGTTCCAGATTTCAAAGTCGCGCAAATTGCCGCGTGCGCCGATCGAGATTGTGCCTGTTCCGATACCGCCTAACGGAAACGCAACCTCGTTCGCATCCGCAGCGTGCCACGTTCCGCCAACCTGCGCTGAATTCACTGGAACCTCAAGGGGCATCTTTTATCCTCCGGGCTGCTTGCTGTTCGTTTGTACTAATGCTTGTGCGTACTGCCTCGAATGTGGCCTCACGAAGGTATGGTCGGGCGGTTGGCGCGGACCCACGGCCCAGCGACTTTACGAGCTACCTTGCGCCTTAAGCGCCAGGTTCAGCCTATGTTTCCACCACACGTGTGAGGCGTGCCTGCTTTGTTAACCTTTCAGACCGGTCAGGGTAATTCCTTCCACGATATAGCGTTGGCCTGCCAGGAATACGACGAGAACCGGTACCACCGCCATGCAGACACCGGCAAGCATGACGGCCGGACTGGTGTTGTTGTATTGACCCTGTAGGAAGCTGAGCCCAACCGGCAGGGTTAAGTTGTGTGGCGATGTGAGGAAGATCAGCGGCGTAAAGAAGTCGTTCCAGAAGTAATTGAAGGTGAAGATGGCCAAGGCGGCCAGGGCCGGCTTCGATAGAGGCAAGATGATCACGAGCAATACGCGGACTACTCCCGCGCCATCGACGATTGCCGCTTCCTCCAGCTCGCGTGGGATCGTCAGGAAGAACTGGCGAAGGAAGAAGATACCGAACGCGCTGGCCATTGCCGGCAGAATCAGCGACGCATGGTTATCGACCAGGCCAATCTTTGCCATGAAGATATACAGCGGGATGATCGTTACCTGGCTCGGCACCATCAGCGACGATAGGTACACGCCGAATAGCAAATCCCGGCCGGGAAACCGCAATCGCGCGAACGCATATGCGGCCAGCGTGCAGGTGAATAGCTGACCAATGGTGATCAAGCCGGCAACCTTCAGGCTGTTGAGGAAAAACATGCCAAACGGCACCGTGTTCCAGGCCGCGGAGAAATTGTCGAGGATCGCCGGCGAGGGAATCCACGAGGGTGGGGTTGCGTAAATTCCGTTCTGATCCTTAAACGCATTCGAGATGCCCCAAATGAAGGGCGCTGCGATCACCACGCCGATAACCAGCAACAGCAGGTACAGACAGATCAGGAACAGGATACGCCGCGGCGATCGCAGGCGCATACGGCGGGGCGCCGTGGGAATGGGTGCGGTCATAGTGGTCATTTCCAACACCCTACTGGTAGAAGACCCAGCGGCGGCTCATCCGTACCTGGATGAGCGTCAGCACCGCGAGGATTGCAAACAGCAGCACCGACAATGTTGATGCATAGCCGAATCGGAAGAAATGAAAGCCCGTATCGTAGATGTAGTACACGATAGTGCGGGTGGCATCACCCGGACCGCCCTGGGTCATCACGAACGAGAGATCGAAGAACTGGAACGCGCCAATCAGGTTAATCACGAGCAGGAAGTAGGTAGTCGGCGACAGGAGCGGCAAGGTTACGGACCAGAACTGGCTCCACTCACCGGCGCCGTCAACCGCGGCCGCTTCGTACAGGGACGACGAGATTCCCTGCAGGCCTGCCGTAAATACGACGAACGAGAAGCCGATATTGCGCCAGACATCGACGATGATCAGCGAGCTGAGCGCCGTTGAGCTGGAGTCAAGCCAGGCCGTGGTAGGCAGGCCAAGCGCGCCGGCGTAGTAGTTAATCAAGCCGAGGCTCGTGTTCATCAGCCACTGCCAGATGATTCCCACGGCGACGCCGGACACGATGACGGGGAAGAAGATAACACCGCGAAACAGCGTGCGCAGGAAGCGGCCCAGGTAGCGATGGACCACAACCGCCAGAAGCAAGGCCAACACCATCTTAACGAACGTATCGCCGACGACGAACACGACCGTATTCGTAAGGACGGTGCGCACGAGCGAGTCGTGAAACAGAGTGCGGTAGTTGTCTAGCCCGATAAACGTACCGGAGGAGAGTCCGTCCCAGCGAAAGAAAGTCAGCACAAAGCTGGCGATGATAGGGCTAAGCACAAAGAGGACGAAGAGCACTGTGCTGGGCAACAGAAAAAGTGCTGCCGCCGTTGATTCCCGCCGTTTACGGTGGCCGCGCTTTATGGGTCGGTCGTCTGTGGTGTTGGTACTCGCCGCAGCGATTCCGGTCGCCGGTGTCATGATCGATCTCCTCTGTCGCATCCTGCTGGGGTCGAAGTGCCGCCGAGCGGCATGAAGAGACAAGAATCTCTCCATGCCGGCCCGATGGCACGTTGTCCCAACGAGGGGATCTTATGCTTGCTGTGCCAGCACCGAGGTGAGCTGGGTATCCAGTTGCTTCAACATGGCTTCCGGCGTGATCTCGTTCGCCAGCAGCTTGGAATACAGTGTATCCACTGCGGTTTCCATTTCGTTGAACTGGGGCGGAGCCGGGACCGAGGCGGTTGAGTTCAGCGAGTCGTAGTAGATCTTGAAATTGTGCGGCGGTGTCATGTACTTCGCGTTATAGGCGATCGACCGCCGGGCCGGAATGCTCGATCCGAGCCCCGTGATGTACTGCTGCAACTCTCGCGTGGTGAGGTACTTCAGGAAGGTCCAGGCTTCCTCGACATGTGGGGTGTGCTTGTAGATTGGATTCGCGCCAACACCGTAGATATTCTTGCGGCCAGGCCCGAGCGTGGGGAGGTACTGGACGTCATAGTCGTAGAACTTCGCCGCATTGTACGTCGGTACCGGCCAGCGCCCGGCTGAGACCATCGCCACACGGCCGGCCTCGAACAACGGAGCATCCGGCGCGCCAGGACGCGGCGCTACCTTGGTCTTCCAGATGAGATCTTGAAGAAACTTCATCGCGACCACGTTGGCGGGGTTGTTCGCGGTCGATTTCGTGAATGTGCTGTTGAGCAGGCCACCGCCGGCAGCATACATCCAGCACACGATGCCAAACGTACCGCCCGGCCAGAGATTGAAACCGTAAGGGCCGGTCGCGCGCACCTTCTGTGCGATGCGTACGAAATCGTCACCGGTCCAGTTCGGGCCAGGCGCCGCGATGCCCAGTTTCTTGAACAACTTGGTCTGGTAGAAAATGACCATATTGTTCCAGGAGTAGGGCAATGCCAGCGTCTTGCCCTTGTACTTGAAGGGCTCGATGAGCTTGGGGTTGACGTCGCTGAAGAAGTCGCCGAGCTCCGCGTGGTCGCGCTTGATCAGGTCGTCGAGCGGCAGGGCCAGGTCCTTGGCGCCGATCAGCTGGGCCCCTTCGGTGGCGATGCCGATGATGTCGGGCGCCTTCCCCCCGGCGACCTGGGAGAGCACCTTGGAGAAGAAGACGCTCCAGGTCGGCACGGAGATGACGTTCACCGTGACGTTGATGTTGGGGTGCTTGGCGTGGAACAGCGAGCTGACCTTGTTCCAGGTGACCTGGTCGGCGGGTGATCCGTTGAGGATGAACGAGATATTCGCGG
>JAQBPC010000031.1 GCA_028287725.1 Chloroflexota bacterium
ACCAGCGCGCCTGCCTTCGCCAGGTCGTTGTGGCGAAGTGCAGTCGCACACTCGAGCGTGCGAACATTCTCGGTGTCGACGTGGTGCGCGCGGCGATACAGCGTCTCGGGGAGGAATAGCTTGAGATCGGTGAGCCACGCGGGATCGACGTCGCGCAGGGTACGCAAACCGCCGATGTGCGGGCGCAGCAAGTTCACGGCCTCTTCACACGAGCGGCGCCGTTCGTTGTAGGAGGAGTTTGCCAATGCACGCCGGACCCGTGTATCGCACAAGCCGAGCACGAGGTTGCTTGGAAGCGGCACGAGCTCGTGCTTCTGGGATCGGCAATCCAGCAGCAGCGCGTTATCTTCCTTCCCATTTCGGGAAGCATATTGATCCATGATTCCTACGCGCACGCCAACGTAGTCTGTTTCCACCCACTGGGCAATCAGCACGCACTCGAGCGGTTCGACTGAGAAATCGGCAAGGGCGGCAAGCAAGATGACCGCGCCCACGCAGAGTGCGGCCGAGGAGCTCATACCGGCGCCGCTGGGCACGTCACCTGTAATGGCCAGCTCCACACCGGGCAAAGCGGCGCCACGATCGAGCAGCGCGGTCGCCACGCCGGCAATGTAGCGCATCCAGCGCTGCTCCGGCTTCGCGGTGCCAGGCTCCCAGCTATCGGATTGGTCGAAAGTCTTGGTGTAAGCGGAAATAGTCCGTCCCGGCACAGCGCGGCCGGCGAGCAACACCGCGCGATCGATCGCGGCAGGCAGCACGTAGCCCGCATTGTAGTCCGTGTGCTCCCCGATAATATTCAGCCGGCCCGGCGCGCGCACAACCAGGGTGTTCGCGACACGGGAGCCAAAGTGGTCGTCAAGCAGTGCTGTCAGACGCCACGCCGTGGGCTCATTAGTGGCCTGCATCGCACCTCTCTCCTCTCTGCCCGCCGCGACGATGATGGCGGTCCGCAGTGAGCACTCTTTACTCTACATGGTAGTCCAGGCGAGCAATAGATGTCGCCTTCCCGTTATCCGCGTCAATCTCCACGACCACCGTATTGACGTCCACGGATCCCTCGGCGGGCTGCGCATGGTTGGGTAGCATGGTGGTGAAGCCGGCGAGCACCGGCTCGACCGCCATGCCGATCACCGAGCGCCGCACGCCTACCATGCCGAGGTCGGTGACGTATGCCGTACCTTTCGGCAAGATCTGCTGGTCCGCGGTGGCGACGTGCGTATGGGTACCAAACACCAGACTGACGCGCCCGTCAAGGTAGAATCCCATGGCGCGCTTCTCGCTGGTCGCCTCTGCGTGGAAGTCGACAAGTATCACCTTGACGTCACTGCCCGCCTCCGCCAGTGCATCATCCAGGGCTCGAAACGGATCATCGAGCGGCTTCATGAACAGTCTGCCCATGGCATTGAGCACCAGCACGGGCACCGCGCCTACCCGTACCAACGCACTGCCGCGGCCCGGCGTGCCGGGCGGGTAGTTGAGCGGACGGATCACCCGGGGCTCGCGCTCCACGTAGTCTAGTGCCTCGCGCCGCTGCCAGACATGGTTCCCCGTGGTGATCACATCCACACCCGCGGCGAAGAGGCTCCGCCCCGTGGCGCTGGTGAGACCGGCGCCGTGCGCGCTGTTCTCGCCGTTCGCGATTACCAGGTCAATAGCCTGGGAGCGACGCAGCGCGGGCAGGGTAGCAAGCAAGGCGTCCCGGCCAGGGCGACCAAACACGTCGCCTATGCAAAGCACGCGCACTGGCCTTCACCCTTCTACCCAGCCCTCGCTGGCTCCTATAGTGCGCTCTTAGCGCGCGATTTCCACGACGCGCTTCTCTCGAATCACCATTACCTTGATTTGGCCAGGATAATCCAGGTTCTCCTCGATGCGCTTGGCCACGTCGCGGGCCACGCGAATCGAGCACAGATCGTCCACTTCCTCGGGCTTCACGGCGATACGTAGCTCGCGGCCTGCCTGAATGGCGAAGCTGCGCTCCACGCCGGGGAAGCTATTGGCGATTTCTTCCAGCGCTTCCAAACGCTTGATATAGGTGCTCACCGTCTCGCGGCGCGCACCAGGGCGCGCGGCCGAGATGGCATCACCGGCGGCCACGATGAACGCCTCCACCGTTTGCGGCTCCTCATCGGAGTGGTGTGCGGCGATGGCGTGCACGATCTTCGCGGATTTACCGAGCCGCTTGCAGATATCGGCGCCGATCAGGGCGTGCGGCCCTTCGATTTCATGGTCGACAGCCTTGCCGATATCGTGCAGCAGACCCGCTTCCTTGCACACGTAGACATCCGCGCCCACCTCAGCAGCCATGGCTGCACAGAGGATCGAGACTTCTATCGAGTGGTTCAGCACGTTCTGCCCGTAGCTGGTCCGGTACTTCATGCGGCCCATCAGCTTCACCAGATCCGGGTGCAGGCTGTGTACACCGGCGTCGAAGGCAGCGCGCTCGCCAGCCTCGCGAATCGCCACGTCCACTTCCTGGCGAGCCTTCGCGACCACTTCCTCAATGCGGGCGGGATGGATCCGGCCATCCGCGATGAGCTTGGTCAATGCGACGCGCGCCACCTCGCGGCGAACCGGGTCGAAGCCGGAAAGAATGACTGCTTCCGGGGTATCGTCGATGATCAGGTCGATACCGGTTGCGGCCTCCAGAGCGCGGATATTCCGGCCTTCACGGCCAATAATCCGGCCCTTCATCTCCTCGTTCGGTAGATTGACCACGGAAACCGTGGTCTCGGCCACCACGTCGGCGGCGCAACGTTGGATCGCCAGGCCGATAATCTTGTGCGCGCGGCGCTCCGACTCCAGCTTGGCTTCCGACTCCAGGTCGCGCACGCGTCGCTCGATATCGCTCTTAACTTCACCCTCGACCTGCGCCATGAGCAATTGGCGAGCTTCCTCGCGCGGCAGGCTGGCGATCTGCTCGAGCACCCTCGCCTGTTCGGCCTTCAGCACCTCGAGCTTGTCCTTCGCTTCGTCGAGGTCCTGCTCCTTGGTGGTCAGGTTTCGCTCGCGCCGCTCCAAGCTCTCGGAACGCCGGTCAAGACTCTCTTCCTTCTGTTGCAGGCGCCTATCCTGGCGCTGTGCTTCGGCGCGGCGCTCCTTATTTTCGGCCTCGCCCTCCGCACGAATGGATAGTGCCTCGTCTTTTGCGACGAGTAATATTTCCTTACCCTTCGCCTCGGCCTCGAGCAGCACTTTTTCCGCGCGATCCTCCGCGCTGTGCAGCCGTGCCCGCGGCAGGTAATAGTAGATCACGTAGCCGATGGCCAGCCCTGCAAATAGGGCAACCACGGCGGCGATTACGGCGATAATCATCTCGGTACACCTCCAGTGTGTCCAGTCAGTGTACCGGAAGGCTAAAGCTTACCCGTGTTCCTTCACTTCCGCTCCAGCGCACGCGCTATACGCATCAGACAGGTTTCACGGCCAAGAAGCTCCATACTCTCGAATAATGGAGGTCCTGCTTTACTTCCGGTAATTGGTACACGCGCCACCTCCGCGAGCTGGCGCATTTTGACGCCCGCGCTCTCGGCGAGAGCGCGGAAGTTTTGTTCTAGCGTTGTGTGAGTCCAATCATCAATATGCGTGCACAGTTCATAGACCTGCTGCAGCAGCGCGCGGCTGCCGTCAGGACCAAGATTTTTCTCGACTAGGGTTACGGTCTCGTATTCTGGCTCATGGAAAAAGTAACCCGCCATGACCGGAAACTCGGAGAGCCGGTTGATGCGTGTCTGCACCAGCGGCACCACGGCCCGCACCATGGCAGGATCGGCGCCATCCGGCGTAAACGGCCGCAAAGCGTCCACAAGCTCGTCTACACTCAGCATGCGAATATACTGTCCATTGAGATCGTCGAGCCGTTTTATATCGAATATCGGCTCACCAGCCACCACCCGGTCCCAGGTGAAGGCAGCGATGAACTCCTCCAGTGAGAATGTCTCGCGCCCGTCAGGCATGGACCAGCCTTGTAGCGCCAGATAATTGAGCAGCGCGGCAGGCAAAAAACCCTGCTCGCGGTACCAGTTCAGCGAGGTATTGTTCTTCCGCTTGGAAATCTTGCTCTTATCCGCGTTGCGCATCAGCGGCATATGGATGAAGTATGGGGGTTCCCAGCCAAACGCGTGGTACAGCACCACGTGCTTGGGCGTGCTGGAAATCCACTCCTCACCACGAACTATATGCGTGATGCGCATCAAGTAATCATCCACCACCACGGCAAGGTGGTAGGTTGGAAAGCCATCCGCCTTGAGCAGGACGGGATCGTCCTGCAAGTCATTCTGGAACGACACCGGGCCTCGAACGAGATCGGTGAACGTGGTCATACCCGTGTCCGGCATCTTCAGCCGGATCACGCGGGGCACCCCAGACTCCAGGTTGCTCTGCACCGTTGCGGGGTCGAGGCGGAGGCATAGCCGATCATATTTCGGCGGCTGCTTCGCGGCAGCTTGCGCCTTCCGCATCTCTTCCAGACGCTCACGCGTGCAAAAGCAGTAATAGGCGTGTCCATCCTCTACCAGCTTGTGAGCATACTCCGCGTAGATAGGAAGTCGCTCCGATTGCCGGTAGGGCTCATATGGGCCCCCAATATCCGGACCCTCATCCCAGTTCAGACCGAGCCAATGGAGGGCGTTGAAAATGCCTTGCTCGGAGGTCTCGCTGTAGCGAGCCCGATCGGTATCTTCGATCCGCAGCACAAAGTCGCCACCGTTCTGGCGAGCGAAGGCATAATCGAATAGCGCCATATAGGCGGTTCCGATATGCGGATCCCCTGTAGGACTCGGAGCAATACGGAGACGGGGCACGGTTGAAAGCACGATGAAGTTACACTCCTAGCGTAAAGATACGTCTGGATCTGACCGAAGATAGCAGACTTGACCATAACACGTCAAGTAGAATGTTACGGTGTATGACGTTATTGGGAACAGTGGACGTGTGGACAGGCGGGCCGCACCTGAGGAGATCAGTGCCACGGTCTTGCGAAGGTGCGTCGCAAACCATGTGGCTAAGTGGTTGGACAATGAGATCTGGAAATCACGCTGTTCACGGCCGGGTACCCGCGCAGCGGGTGTTCTCACAGTCCTCGCTACGGGGTACCCGCCCGAAGGGTGGGTCGCGCCTTCAGCCCGCTTATGTCCGGATTACATCATCCACTAACCTAGTGTCGCCTTCCAAGCACTCTATAACTCGATATAGAGTCGTGACATAGGTCTACCATAGCAGCGCCGGAG